>CAYVVK010000062.1:0-13141 GCA_964454855.1 uncultured Phaeodactylibacter sp.
GCGCGCCTGCTTTGGGAGCAGGAGGCCCCAGGTTCGAATCCTGGTGCCCCGACTACGAGCCCGCCGGTTTTCCGGTGGGCTTTTTTTGTCTATCCCGAGGCTGAAACCACTCCCGCTTCCTGCTGAAGCGGGACTAAACTGGCATACGCTTTACGAACCTTTTTCCGCTTTCAATATCTGCCGGATCCCCGTCACCACCGCATCGGGATTGAAAGAAACGCTGTCGATACCCTCGTCTACCAGGAACTGGGCGAACTCGGGAAAGTCACTGGGTGCCTGGCCACAGAGGCCCACCTTGCGCCCCGCCTTTTTGGCCTTGCGGATGGCGATGGCGATCATGGCTTTGACCTGCGGGTTGCGCTCGTCGAAGATGGGACTGACGAGCTCGGAGTCGCGGTCGACGCCAAGGGTGAGTTGGGTCAGGTCGTTGGAGCCGATGGAGAAACCGTCGAAGATCTCCGCAAGATCTTCGGCGCCCAGCACGTTGGAGGGTAATTCCGTCATGACGTATATCTCCAGGCCGTTCTCTCCTTGCTTCAGGCCATGCTTCTCCATCTCTTCGATCACTTTTTTCCCTTCTTCCACGGTGCGGCAGAAGGGGATCATCAGCTTGACATTGTCCAGCCCCATATCTTCGCGTACGATGCGCATGGCCTCGCATTCGAGCCGGAAGCCTTCACGATACTGATCACTCACATAGCGGCTTGCACCACGAAAACCAAGCATGGGGTTCTCCTCTTTAGGCTCGAATTGTGCTCCTCCAAGGAGGTTGGCATATTCATTGCTCTTGAAGTCGCTCATGCGCACAATGATCTCCCGGGGATAGAAGGAAGCAGCGATGGTGGCGATGGCCATGGCCAGCTGCTCCCGGAAATAGGATTCTTTATCGGGATAGGCGGCCGTCAGTTCTTCGATCTCTTTTTTAGCGGCCTCATCTTCCAGCTCATCGAAATGTACCAGTGCAAGAGGATGTGCTTTGATGGCATTGGTGATGATAAATTCCATGCGGGTCAGCCCGACGCCTTTGACAGGGTAGGAGGCGTACTGGAAGGCCTGCATGGGATGGCCGAGGATGAGCATGACCTCCGTTTCGGGTTGCTCCAGCTTGTCCACATCCACGGTGTCTTCTTCCCATTCCAGCTGGCCTTTATATACTTTGCCTTCCTGGCCTTCCGCGCAGGAGACGGTAACTTCCTGGCCGTCTTCTATCTCTTCCGTAGCCTCCTCGGCACCGACGACCGCCACGGCGCCCAGTTCGCGGGCTACGATGGCGGCATGGCTGGTCCGCCCTCCGCTGTTGGTGACGATGGCTGCGGCCTTGCGCATGACGGGGTCCCAGTCGGGGTCGGTGCGTTCGGTGATCAGCACATCACCTTCTTCCAGCTTGTCCGACTCGTCGGGTGAGTTTAAAATCCGGGCGGTGCCGGCAGCAATGCGCCCGCCGATGCCGTTGCCGCTGACGAGCAGCTCGCCTTCTTCTTTCAAGCGGTAGTGCATCAGGCCCTTGTCTTCTTTGGAGGAGTGCACGGTTTCCGGACGCGCCTGTACGATGAAAAGTTTTTCAGACTTCGCGTCTTTGGCCCACTCCACATCCATGGGCTTGTCATAGTGCTCCTCGATCTTCAGGCACCATTGGCCCAGTTGGGTGGCTTCTTCGTCACTGAGGACGAACTGCCTTCTTTTTTCCTTGGGCGTTTCTACGTTTTTGGTCTGCTGGCCGGTTTCCTTTTCGGCGTATATCATCGTCTGCTCTTTATCACCCAGGCTTTTGGAGAGTATGGCCCGGCGGCCTTCTTTCAGGTTTCTCTTGTACAGGTAGTACTCATCGGCGTTGACCAGGCCGCCGACTACATTATCGCCCAGGCCCCAGCTGCCGTTGATGAAGATTACTTTGTCGAAGCCGGTATCGGGCTCGATGGTAAAAGCTACGCCGGCGCAGGCCTCGTCGGCGCGCACCATCTTCTGCACTCCGGCGGAGAGGGCGATCTTCATGTGGTTAAAGCCATTTTCCTCCCGGTATTTGATGGCCCGGCCCGTGAATAGGGAGGCGATGCAGCGCTGCACGGCATCCACCACATTTTCTGCTCCGGATATATGGAGGAAGGAATCGTGCTGGCCGGAAAAGCTGGCCTCGGGCAGGTCTTCCGCCGTAGCACTGCTGCGTACGGCTACGCTGCCGAGGGCTTCTTCTCGCTCTTTCAGTTGTTTGTAGGCTTCTCTGATCGCTTTTTGGAAGGCTTCGGGCAGTTCAGCGTCCATGATCATTTGCCGGATGTTCTCGCCGATCTCATCCAGGTTGGAGAAATCCTCCTTGTCCAGCTTATCTAATTCTTCCCGTATGGGCTCTTTCAGCTCATTCTTTTCGATGAATTCCCAGTAGGCATCGGCGGTAGTCGCAAAACCGTCCGGCACGCGGATACCGGCTTCGCCGAGCTCCCGGAACATTTCGCCCAGAGAGGCGTTCTTGCCGCCTACGGTGGCTACTTTCGAATTGTCCAGCGATTCAAAGTGAAGTATGTATTTCATTTCTCTTGTGGTGGGTTTTCTGAATAAAAAGGTGGAGGGAGGAATGCTGCCCATTATAGAAACGGAAGTGGAGAAAGGCATGTTCGGTGCCCACCCTGCAGGACCAGGCGAATACAGTTCGACCTGCGGCCTTCGGGCGTTTTTTTCTAAATCAATACAGTAGTAGTGAGGGGGAATAAAAAAAATGGTTGGAGCAAAGAAAAGATTTGCTCCAACCATTTTTTCATTGGGCCAGTTCCTATCCAAATTACTGATCAATTAGTTTAAAGTGGACAGGAATTGTCATTTCAGTTTTCACCGGCTCTTTCCAGGAATACCAGGTGAAGCCCTGCGATGTTCGCCCCGCCGGGCTTTAGAAGAGTAAGCAGGCGTGCTTCCCGCAACTTTTTGCCCCTTTGGCTGTCAGCAAATTTGTAGTTTTGCCTGTTGAAAAAAAGATATTGCACCATGAAGATAAAATGTCACCTTCTTCTTACTATTCTGCTTTTCGTAGCCGGCACTCTCCGGGCTCAGAACCCCGGCGCTGCTCACGGCAACAAATTCGAACAACTGGGCAATATACTCCCTCCTCCCAATGATTACCACGCCTGGGATGGCGCACCGGGCCCCGATTACTGGCAACAGCGGGCCGATTACGACATCGAGTGCACCCTGGATACGGAAGAACTGCGCCTGGACGGTACAGAGCTGATCACCTACTACAACCAATCGCCGCAGACGCTGCGCTACCTCTGGCTGCAACTTGATGAGAACCAGCATTCCGTAGAGAACGACAACCAGTATTTTGACCCCAGTGCAATTAAGCCTGCCATGAGTGAAAAGGACCTCCGGCGGTTGGAGCCCGCAGAGGGGAAGGAGAAATTCGGCGTCAGGATCGAAGCGGTACAAACGGCCAACGGCGAGCCACTTCGTTATACCATCAATCAGACGATGATGCGAGTGGACCTGCCGAAGCCCCTGGCTCCGGGCGAAACCTTTTCTTTCCGGGTGAACTGGCATTACTACCTCGTCAACCGGGTGGAGTTCAACAGCCTGCTGTCGGAAAACAGCAGCTCGGCGGCCAGCCTGGCGCGGGGCGGATATGAGTACTTTTCCAAAGACGACAATTACCTCTTCACCATTACCCAGTGGTATCCCCGCCTGTGTGCCTATACCGATTTCGAGGGATGGCAAACCAACCAGTTTACCGGCCGCGGGGAGTTCGCCCTGACTTTTGGCAATTTCGTGGTGAAAATGACCCTGCCCGATGACTACGTGGTGGGCTCTACCGGCGAATGCCTCAATTACTCCACCGTGCTTTCACCTGCCGAAATGGAGCGTTGGGAAAAAGCCCGGCAGGCGGAAGAACCTATCGAAATCGTCACGCTGGAAGAAGCGAAAGAAAATGAAAAGAAGAAGCGCAGCCGGAAGCTACAGACCTGGATCTACAAAGCGGACAAGGTGCGCGACTTCGCCTGGACGGCCAGCCGGAAGTTCATCTGGGACGCCATGCCCCACATCACCGAAGAGGGCAAGCAGGTGATGTGCATGAGCTATTACCCTAAAGAGGCCTATCCGATCTACCGCCGTTATTCCACCAAGGCGGTGGCTCATACGCTGAAAACGTACTCCAAATACAGCATTCCCTATCCGTACCCGACGGCTATATCGGTAGAGGCCAACAATGGCATGGAATATCCCATGATCTGCTTCAACCCGGGCCGGGCGGAAGAAGATGGCACCTATACCGAAGAAGCGAAGAACAGCGCCATCTCGGTCATCATCCATGAGGTGGGCCACAATTACTTCCCCATGATCATCAACAGCGATGAGCGGCAGTGGGCCTGGTTCGACGAAGGCCTCAACAGTTTCGTGCAGTTTCTTGCCGAGCGGGAGTTCGACAATGATTACGAACCCTGGTTCGGCCCCGCACAGCAGATCACGGATTATATGAGCCTGCCCAAGGAGGCGCTCGAGCCCATCATGACCAACAGCGAAAATATCATGGATTACTTCAACAACGCTTACAGCAAGCCGGCCACTGCCCTGAATATCCTGAGGGAAACCATCATGGGTCGCGAATTATTCGATTATGCCTTTAAGGAATACTGCCGCCGCTGGGCCTTCAAGCACCCCACGCCCGCCGATTTCTTCCGCACCATGGAAGACGCCAGTGGGGTAGGCCTCGACTGGTTCTGGAGGGGCTGGTTTTACACCACCGACGCAGTGGATATCTCGCTGGACAGCATCAAGTGGTATAAGGTAGACCTGGAAAACGATCCCGAAAAAGAGGAAAAAGTGGTTGAAATTAAACAGAGGAAACCCTACAATGATATTTCCAAGATCCGCAACCGGGAGGAGGGCATGGAGTTCGTGATCGATCAGGACTCTACGCTGCGCGATTTTTATACCGATTATAAACCCTGGGAAACGGCCGATTCCGTGCTTGAAGTGAAGGCCTATTTATACGATAAAACCTACAGTGCTAAAGAAAAGAAAGAGCGCTTCGAAGGGAAAAACTACTACGAGCTGCATTTCAGCAACAAAGGCGGGCTGGTCATGCCCGTCATCCTGGAATGGGCTTACGAAGACGGCAGCACGGAGATCGAAAGAATTCCTGTGCAGGTTTGGCGAATGAATGAAGAGGGCTTCACCAAAGTCTTCGTCAAAGAAAAAGTAGTGAAGGCCATCCGCCTCGACCCCTATCAGGAAACGGCAGATATCGACCGCAGCAACAACAACTGGCCGGTCCGGGAGGTGCCCAGCCGTTTCCAGGTGTTTAAGGCCCACAAGCAGCAGGAGATGCTCAACCCTATGCAGAAGGCAAAGAAGAAAGGCATTAAGCCGTAGTTAGGGATTGCGCGATAATAAGTTACCCAGAGTAGACGAAGTTATTTTGTGCGCTAACAAGGCAAAAAACGTAGGCGTAGTGGGTGTAAATTCCGGAGTGTCTGACTTCTGGCATCCTATGTCTGGCATCTAACTTCTCCTTCCTCACATTTTCAATCAACGATACTTAAAACGACGAAGGCCATCTAATTCGCTTAGATGGCCTTCGTCCGTCTGGGTTATCAGTTTCCTTGTTCGTGTGTCTATTCTATTGGTCGTGCAGGCTAAGCTTGATTTTTTTCTCCAGTTCGGAGACGGTATCCTTAAAGATGACGTCGGTTTCCATCAGGTCCTGCACCGTTTTGCAGGAATAGATGACCGTGCTGTGGTCACGGCCTCCGAAATTCTCGCCTATGGCTTTGAGCGATTTGTCGGTCAGGTTCTTCGCCAGGTACATGGACAGCTGGCGGGCGATGACCACCTGGCGCTTGCGGGTTTTCCCCTGGAGCTTTTCCACGGCCAGGTCGAAGTGTTCGGCCACCAGCTTCTGGATGTAATCCACGGTGATCTCCTTATTGATCTGCTTGACGAAGTTGCGGATCACCCGCTTGGCCAGCTCCAGGTCTACTTCCTGCTGGTTGAGGGAAGACTGGGCGACCAGAGAGACCAGTACACCTTCCAGTTCGCGGATGTTATTCTGGATGTTGTAGCATATGAATTCCGTGACGTTTTGCGGGATCTCGATCCCTTCCTGGTTCATCTTGGCCTCCAGGATGGCGATGCGCGTTTCCAGGTCAGGCGCCTGCAGGTCGGCAGACAGGCCCCACTTGAAGCGGGAGATCAGGCGTTCCTCCATGCCGTCCAGGTCTTTGGGTGGCCGGTCGGAGGTCAGGATGATTTGTTTGCCGTTCTGATGCAGCTGGTTGAAGATGTGAAAGAAGATCTCCTGGGTTTTCTGCTTATTGGCCAGGAACTGAATGTCATCGACGATCAGTACGTCGATAAGTTGGTAGAAGTTTACAAAATCATTGACGGCATTATTTTTGATGGATTGGATGATCTGGTTGGTGAATTTTTCCGAAGAAACGTAGAGTACGGTCTTGGTGGGGAAACGTTGCAGCACATCATTGCCGATGGCGTGAGCCAGGTGAGTTTTGCCCAGTCCTACATCACCAAAGATGACCAGCGGGTTGAAGGAGGTGGTGCCCGGTTTTTTGGCAATGGCCATGCCGGCGGAACGGGCCAGCCGGTTACAGTCGCCCTCGATATAATTATCGAAGAGGTAGTTGCTGTTGAGCTGTGGGTCTACCTTTATCTTTCTAATACCCGGGATGACAAAGGGGTTCTTAATACTTTGCGAATCTATCATGCCGGGTGCAAAGCCTTCAGCAGAGGCCCTGCCACCGTTGGCCTTGCCGGTGGCCCGGTGGTGGCCATTGGCATTACCGTTGGCCATAAGGATCTGATACTCCAGGCGCCCGCGCTCGCCGAGTTCTTTGCGGATGGTGGTCTTGAGGAGGTTAACGTAATGCTCCTCCAGCCACTCATAGAAAAACTTATTGGGTACTTGAATAGTCAGGGCGTTGTTCTCCAGGCGGACCGGCTTGATTGGTTCAAACCAGGTCTTGAAGCTTTGTTGGTTTACGTTCTTTCTTATGGCCTGAAGACAGTTATCCCAGACTGTAGCGTGATCTCTTGTCATCTCCAGTGTAATAGCTGTAGTTAACGAATAAATGTGTTGGACTTTTCTAAAGCCTAGAGTATCAGCAAGTTAGGTTCATAAGGCGGCTCCGCGGCAACCGAAATTTCTTGCCTGAAAATCGCAGTTGCGGAGGCCAGATGTCTTATGCCCTTCTTATAAGCGGAGGAATACAAAGTTGGCAAAAAATCTCTAAACATGAAACTGTTGTTGAAAAGTTTTCCCTTTTTTTTCGCACTGCCATTTGTAAATGCACTACAAGGCCCACGAGGCCGGAAAAGAAAAAATAGTTGTGCAAACATCAATCCCTCCGATTGGCCAACAAGCGATGTGGATAACAATTCGCACAGTGTTAATATCTTTTTTTCTGCATAATTGTTTTGGAGATGTTAAGGCATTACCGATCTGGAACAGGGGTCCTGTTTTTTTTCTAAATTCGTCAGTGGACTACCATCATATCACATCACCCGTTAAGCCTTTGCCATGACGCTCTCACGAACTCTGCTAATCATCATCGCTCTGATTGTTATTGGGGTAGGTGCTTACTTCTATTTGCAGCCCGCTGAAAAAGCCCAGGAGGAAGGCCTCAAGGTGGAAGTACAAAAGGGGCGTTTTGAAATCACTGTGACGGCCACCGGAGAGCTGGCTTCCAAACGCAGCATCAAAATCCGCGCCCCCCAGGGTATGCGCTCGGCGGGTATTTACGAAACCACGATCTCAGACCTGATCGCCGAAGGCACCGTGGTGAAGGCCGGTGATTACGTCGCTTCCCTCGACCGCACCGAGCTGGCCAATAAAATGAGTACCGTTCAAACGGAGATTGAAAAGATACAGACCCAGCTGGAGCAGGCCAGGATCGATACGGCCATAGAATTGCGTGGGCTGAGGGACGAGCTGGTCAACCTGGAGTTTTCCAAAAAAGAAAAACTGCTGAATGTAGAGCAGAATAAATACGAACCTCAGTCAGTCATTCAACAGGCACAGCTCGACCTGGAACGCACGGAACGCGATTACCGCCAACTGCAGAAAAAATACGAACTCAAACAGCAACAGGCCATCGCCAAGATCCAGGAGATCGACGCCTTGCTGCGGCAGAACCAGCAGCAGATGAATATCCTCAAGGAGCTCTCCAACGAATTCCGGATCACCGCCCCCGAATCGGGCATGCTCATCTACGCCCGCACCTGGCGGGGCAAAAAAGAACCGGGAGCCCGCATTTCTGCCTGGGACCCCGTCGTGGCGGAGCTGCCAGACCTGAGCGACATGATCTCCCAGACCTACGTCAATGAAGTGGACATCAGCAAGGTGCAGGAAGGGCAGGACGTCACGATTAAGGTCGACGCCTTTCCTGGCCGCGAGTATACCGGCCTGGTGCTGAAGGTGGCCAATATCGGGGAAGAACTCAGCGGCTACGACGCCAAGGTTTTTGAAGTGGTCGTCCAACTCAATGAAGTGGACACCATCCTCCGGCCGGCCATGACTACCAGCAACCGCATCGTCACCGGGGTTTATGACAAGCTGGTGCACATCCCGCTGGAAGCCCTGCAGAGCGATAGCCTGGCTTTTGTGTACAAAGACCAGGCCGGCAGCCTGGTGCGCCAGGAGGTGATCACCGGCCTGGCCAATGCCGATGAGATCGTCATCGAACACGGCCTGGATGCCGGGGATTATGTCTATCTCGTACCCCCTAAAAAGGCTAAAGATGCGCCCTTCATTCCACTGGACCCTGCCATCAAGGAAGATATCCGCAAAAAACAGGAAGAAGCGGCAAAAAAGCGGCAGGCGGAGGCCATGGAAAGGAGAAAAAAGGTGGAAGGCATAGAAAAGCCCTCCGGCAGGAGTAAGGACGATGGTGTGGTCATCTTTTACTAAGAACCTCTATGCAACGGATCATATTCAATTTTCTTCTGGCGCTGGAAGGCGTCAATGCCAACAAATTGCGCTCTTTCCTCACTGCCCTGGGCATCATTTTCGGTGTCGGGGCTGTCATCGCCATGTTGGCTATAGGCACGGGCGCCAAGCAGGCCATCCTGGAGCAGATGAAGCTCATCGGCACCAATAATGTAGTGATCAAGGCCGTGGTGCCCTCCACCGAGGAAGGGGAAGGAATCTCTTCGGCCGAATCCGGCAACAGTAACCAGCAAAAAGATGAAGTGGAATTTTCCCCCGGCCTTACCATGGAAGACGTTAAGGCCATACAGAAGATCCTGCCCACGGTAGAGCAGGCCAGCCCCGAGATCGTCCTGCCGACAAATGTGATCCGCTCCGGCCGCCTGGAAAAAGCAAGGGCAGTAGGGGTCACGAACGCTTTCTTTGAGCTCAACGCCCTGGGCCTGTCCGCAGGCAAGCCATTCCATAACATTCATATGGAAAAGGGGGCATCGGTCTGCATCATAGGGAAATCCATTCAGGCCCGCTTTTTCAGTGAGGAAGATCCCATCGGCAAGCAGATAAAATGTGGCAATACCTGGCTGCAGATCATCGGGGTGTTGCAGAAACGGGAAGCTTCCAGCCAGAGCCTGGCCAGCCTTGGCATCCGAGACTACAATTCGGATATATACATACCGGTGACTACTGCTTTGTTGCGTTTCAAAAACCGGGCGGTGATCAGCGAGGAAGACCTGGGCAACCGCGATGATGATGGAAGCACGCCGGAGAACTATCACCAGCTGGATAGGGTAGTGGTGCGCATCAACGATAGCCGGAAGCTGCGCGCCAGTGCGGATGTCATGGCCCGCCTGTTGAAACGCCGGCATCTGGGTACGGTCGACTTTGAGATCGAAGTGCCGGAATTGCTGCTCGAACAGGAACAGAAAACACAGGACACCTTCAACCTGGTGCTGGCGGTCATCGCCGGCATTTCCCTGCTGGTCGGCGGAATAGGCATCATGAATATCATGCTGGCTTCCGTACTGGAACGGATCAAGGAGATCGGCGTACGCCGCTCCCTGGGCGCCAACCGGCGGGATATCGTCTTGCAATTCCTTTTCGAGGCCGTATTCATCAGCCTGATCGGCGGCCTGATCGGCGTAGGGCTGGGTGTTGGAGCCGCCAGGACGATCGCCGGCTATGCAGAAATCCCGACCATTGTCTCTCTGTGGTCTATATTACTGTCCTTCGGTGTGGCGGCCAGCATAGGGCTGGTATTCGGCATTTTTCCGGCCCGGAAAGCTGCCCGGCAGGACCCCATAAAAGCATTGCGTTCCGATTAAACCTTACACCAACTTATGAGAATCACACTATTCTGTCTTTTCCTGGCCGCCACCTACAGCCTCCCTGCTTTTTCCCAGGGCGACACCCTGCGCGTCAGCCTGAAGGACATCATCAGCCTCGCCCAGGAAGATGCACCGGATGTACAGATCGCCGAGACGGCGCTCAGCAATAGTTACTGGCGCTTCCAATCCTTCCTGGCTGATTACCGCCCGCAGATCACCTTCGGTTCCACTCTCCCTAATATCAACCGCTCCATCGAGGCCATCACCCTGCCGGACGGGCGGGATGCCTTCATCAACCGGGCGCTCATGCGCAATACCCTCAACCTGAACCTCGAGCAGGATATCGCACTGACCGGCGGGTCCATATTCGCCACCACCGGCCTGCAGCGCATTGACATTTTCGCTACCGACAGCAATCCGGGCAACGTATCTTACCTGAGCACCCCCATTGCTGTGGGTTTCCAACAACCGCTCTTTGCCTTCAATCCTTTGAGGTGGGATAAGCGCATTCAGCCCCTGGTATACGAGGAGGCACAACGGTCTTATTCGGAAGACATGGAACAGGCGGCCTATGAGAGCGCCAGCCTCTTTTTTGACGTGCTCCTGGCTCAGCTCAACCTGGAAGCTGCCCGCCGTGATAAAGCCGATGCCGATACCCTGCTGGCCATCTCTCAGGGGCGGTACGAAGTAGGGCGGATCGCCGAGACGGAATTACTGCAGATAGAACTGAACGTGCTCAATGCCGAAGCCTCCCTGTCGGAAAGCATGCTCAACCTGCAGACCAGCACAGAGCGCCTGCGCAATTTCCTGGGTATCCGCCGGGCGATACAGTTCGAGCTCATCACGCCCGGCGACCTGCCTGAATTCACCATCGATGCAGATCTGGCGCTGAAGTATGCCCGCCTCAACCGCAGCGAGTCCATCTCTTTCGAACGGCAACTCCTGGAAGCAGAACGCGATGTGGCCGAAGCCAAAGGCGATGCCGGACTGAACATCAATCTCAACGGTTTCCTCGGCCTTTCGCAAACGGGGGGAACCCTCGGCGATGCCTATGTGGAGCCGCTCGACCAGGAACAGATCCGCGTGGGGATCAATTTCCCGATCGCTGACTGGGGAAAGGCACAGTCTCAGATGGAAATTGCCCGCTCCAACCAGCAGCTAGCCCAGCTGCAGGTTACTCAGGACAGGATCAGCTTCGAGCGGGAGATCCTGATCAAAGTGCAGCAGTTCAGCCTGCAGCGCAATCAGGTGCGCCTGGCCTTCCGCGCCTACGAAGTGGCGCAGAAACGCCTGGAGATCACCCGCCAGCGCTACCGCATCGGCAAGATCCTGGTGACGGATCTCAATATCGCCATCAGCGAAGAGGCCAACGCCCGACGCTCCTACGTCAGCGCCCTGCGCAACTTCTGGCTGGCCTATTATGACCTGCGGCGGCTGACGCTCTATGATTTTGAGAACCAGCGGAGCCTGAACCGGGAGAACGATTAATCAGCCCTGCAGTTGGCACAGCAGCCAGTCCCTGTTGTTGATGGCTTTGGCCTCCCTTACTTTCGGGATCAGGCTGCCGTAACTTTCCGGAAGGCGGCGAAGGTAGCAGATGATTTCGGATAAGAGCCCGCGCGTATGCATTCGTGCGGGCTTTTTCCTATCTTCGCTGTCCTAACCAAAAAAAGCTGGAAGAATGGATAAAGTAACCGTAATCGGCGCAGGTACCATGGGTAACGGCATCGCCCATGTATTCGCCATGAATGGCTACGGCGTATCCCTGGTTGATGTATCTCAAAAAGCCCTGGACAAGGCCCGCGCTACCATCGAAAAGAACCTCGACCGGATGGTCAAAAAGGAAAAGATCGGCCCGGAAGACAAGGAAGCCACCCTCAGCCGTATCACCACCCTTACCGATACCGCAAAAGGCGTGCAGGGCGCCGGGCTGGTAGTGGAGGCCGCTACTGAAAAGGTGGATCTCAAGCTGCAGATCTTTGAAGAGATCGATAAGCATGCCCCGGAAAAGGCCATTCTCGCTTCCAATACCTCCTCCATATCCATTACCAGGATCGCCGCCGCCACCCAGCGCCCCGATAAGGTGATCGGCATGCACTTCATGAACCCCGTGCCGGTCATGAAGCTCGTGGAGGTGATTCGTGGCTATGCTACCAGCGACGATACTACCAACACGATCATGGAGCTTTCCCGCAAGCTGGATAAGATCCCGGTCGAAGTCAATGACTACCCCGGGTTCATTTCCAATCGAATCCTCATGCCTATGATCAACGAGGCCATCTATTCCCTCTACGAAGGGGTGGCCGGAGTGGAGGAGATCGATACCGTGATGAAGCTGGGCATGGCGCACCCTATGGGGCCGCTGCAGCTTGCAGATTTCGTTGGGCTGGACGTGTGCCTGTCCATTCTCCGGGTCCTGCACGACGGTTTTGGAAACCCCAAGTACGCCCCCTGCCCCCTGCTGGTCAATATGGTTACCGCCGGCAAGCTGGGTTCCAAGTCGGGCGAGGGTTTCTATTCCTACGGCCACGGCACCAAGGAGCTCATCGTCTCTGATGCTTTCAAAAAATAAGCCCGCCTTCCCCTGAGCCCACTGGTGCCATATACTGAGAAATCAGATGTCAGTGGGTTCAGCTTATCCCTCTGTATTTTATAAAACAAAAAGTTTATACCCTATTGCTTTTAAAACATTTTTGTTTTAAATTTGCATCATATCGCCTTTTATAAAACAAAATGTTAAAAAGCAGATGGTATGATGGAATATGGACTCGCTCACGCACAGCAGGGCAGGGACGCATACACACTGAAAAACCTATCGGAATACATCAACCGCAACTGGTTCAGATGGATGCTCCTTGGCCTGGGTATCTACGTATTGTTTTTTAAAGATATC
>CAYVVK010000062.1:13151-15601 GCA_964454855.1 uncultured Phaeodactylibacter sp.
TCAGCGTACAATTCAACCTCAATGCTGCACCGGTAAATGCCCGGCAGTCGGTCATCATCAGCCCGGAAGGGGTGAGGCCGGCACTGGGAGCCAGGGCTTTGCCGGCGGCCTACCGGGAGGAGGGGCCGCGCAATGTGTCTCAGATCGCAGGTTCCGGGGAAAAACCTCACAAACACCAAAAGTGGGATACCCGCAAGGCCAATGATTTTTCAAACCTCACCTTCATTCTGAGCCCCGATTATGGCGAGCGCCATAATGTACATCCGGATATCGTCAAGCTCAAGGTCGACAACTGTAAGAACTACGTGAAAAAATACGCGCCGGTAGCGTTGAAGGAGATGCGCGAGTACGGCATCCCGGCCAGCATCACCCTGGCCCAGGGCCTGCTGGAATCCAATGCCGGTGACAGCCGCCTGGCGCAGGAATCCAACAATCACTTTGGCATCAAATGCCGGCGCAAGTGCCGGGGCTGTACCTGCCGCAACTATACCGACGATGACATCTACGACATGTTCCGCGTTTTTGACTCGCCCTGGGAGAGTTACCGCGAACATTCCCTGTTGCTGACCAGCGCCCGCTATAAGCACCTGCTGAAATTGCGGAAAACGGACTACAAGCGCTGGGCGCACGGCCTGAAAAAAGCCGGCTACGCTACGGATAAGCGCTACGCCCAGAAGCTGATCCAGATCATCGAGTTTCTGGGCCTTGGCCGCTACGACCGTGCAGCCTGAGCCATGAAAGGCTACTTAAAACCCATATGCGAGATTTTCGAAAAGCCCTTGCGGATTATCACCGGAAGGGCTTTTTTCTTATTTTTCCCGGATATATACCTTTGTTATGATAAAATGGCTGCAGGCAATAGCAGACGGCATCGGCCATCTCAATGAATGGATAGGGCAGGCGGTCTCCTGGCTGGCTACCGTGCTGGTAGTGCTGGTTTGTTACGATGTAGTGACCCGGTACCTTTTCAGTAATACAGACGCCTGGATCATGGAACTGGAGTGGCACCTTTTTGCCCTGATCTTTCTGCTGGGCGCGGGCTATGCGTTCCGGCACGACCGCCATGTGCGGGTGGATCTGTTCTACGCCAATTTTTCCCCTCGCGACCAGGCGCTGGCCAACCTGCTGGGAGCGCTGCTATTCCTTATTCCCTGGAGCCTGGTCATTGCCAGTGTCTCCTTCGATTATGCGATGATCTCCTACCGCATTGGTGAAACCTCTCCGGACCCCGGGGGCTTACCGGCGCTTTACCCCATCAAATTTTCGATCACCCTGGGCGCCGTTCTGCTGCTGCTGCAGGGCATTGCCAGCCTGATCGATTCCATCCTCATTCTGGGGGGGCATAAAAGGCCCGAAAAAACGAGCCATATCCTAAACGAAAAACTATAGATGGAAATACTGGCGATCATCCTCTTCCTCAGCATTTTTATCCTCATCCTCTACGGTTATCCGGTGGCCTTTACGCTGGGTGGGCTCTCCATTCTTTACGCACTCTGTTTTCTGGAACCCGCCGCATTTACGGCTCTGCCGCCCCGAATCATGGGCGTAATGAGCAATTACGTGTTGCTGGCCGTTCCGTTGTTCATCTACATGGGCATTATGCTGGAAAAATCCGGCCTGGCGGAAAGCCTGCTGGAAACCATGGCCATACTGTTCGGCCGCCTGCGGGGTGGCCTGGCTATCAGCGTGGTGATCGTAGGCGCCCTTTTGGCCGCTTCTACGGGCATCGTGGGGGCTACCGTGATCACCATGGGCCTGATCAGCCTGCCCACTATGCTGAAGCGCGGTTATACCGCCGAACTGGCTACCGGCACCATCGCCGCTTCGGGTACCCTGGGGCAGATCATTCCACCCTCGGTGGTACTCGTTCTGCTGGGCAGTGTGTTGAATGTATCGGTAGGCGACCTGTTTGCAGCGGCCCTGCTGCCTGGCTTTCTGCTGGTACTGGTATATATTGCCTATATCATCCTCATTGCTATTCTGCGGCCTGGTTCGGCGCCCAGCATGCCGGAGGAGGAGATCCGGGCCTTTCGCAGCGAGGGCTTCTATCGCAAGGTCGTACAGGCCTTTCTGCTGCCGATGTTTCTCATCATTGCGGTGCTGGGGTCTATCTTCGCCGGTATCGCTTCACCTACGGAAGCTGCCGCTGTGGGCGCCATGGGCGCTACCATACTCACCATTATACAAGGCAAGTTCAGTTTTGAGGTGTTAAAATTAGTGGGCCAGGAAACCACCCACCTGACGAGCATGGTATTCCTCATCCTGCTGGGGGCGACGACCTTCTCCTTTGTCTTCCGCGAGATGAACGGCGATGACTACCTCGTCAACCTCATCAATGACGCCAATCTCTCCGCCATGGCCTTTCTGGCGCTGGTCATGGTGGTGGTGTTCATCGCCGGCTTCTTTCTCGATTTTATCGAGATCATCTTCATCATCGTGCCGGTAGTGGC
>CAYVVK010000063.1:0-15565 GCA_964454855.1 uncultured Phaeodactylibacter sp.
GTCCTTCAGGCTGCCCTGATTGACGCTGTAGATGTCTTCGGCATTCATTTTCATGCCCATGCGCTGCATCTCAGGCTCGTTGAGCTGTTGCAGCAGCAAGGGAAGCCACATGCCTTCCGTGGCTTGTACCTGAAGGCTAATCCAGGAGAAAAGAAAGCCTAATAGAAAAGTCCTCATCTTAATTTGGTTTATGTCAAAATTTGGTTAAACCTAATCGTCTACTTTTTTTCCGAACCGTAAAACTATAAAAAACAGAATGGCCAGCCCGGCGAGCAGGAGCAGGCTGCAAATGAACCAGCCGCCGCCCAGATAAGTAGACAGGCCGCCAGCAACAAGGCTCACCGCGCCCACCGTCAGTGCATAAGGCAGCTGGGTGCGCACGTGGTCTATGTGGTTACAATCTGAAGCCAGGGAGCTCAGGATGGTCGTATCCGAAATAGGGGAGCAGTGGTCGCCCAACACCGAGGCTGCCAGGGTCACGGAGATCACATTGAGCAGGATCTCCAGGCTGATATCGGGGTCCAGGCCCTGTGCCCGGCAGATGGCCCAGGTAGTGGGTATGGCAATAGGGTAGAGGATGGCCATGGTGCTCCAGCTGGAACCTGTGGAAAAGGATATAAAGGCGGCCAGCACAAAAATGATGACCGGCATAACGTAAGGGTTGACGCTATCCTGCAGGGCAGAGGTCAGGAAGGTGGCCGTGTGCAACTCCTCCGTGGTGGCGGCCAAAGACCAGGCCATGGCCAGGATGATGAGCGCGGGCAGCATGGCCTTGAAGCCGGTGATCATGCTGGACATGGCGTCCCCCAGGTTCATGATGCGCCCGCCCAGAGTGAGGGCAAGGGCAGCGACCACCCCACTGAGTGATGCCCACAGCAGGGCCACATAGGAATCGGAATTACCAATGAGCTTGCCTATCTTCATGAAAAAGGAACTGTCGCCGCCCAGCAGCAGGCCGGTGGACGCCCAGATGTCTGCCCATCCCTGAGTAGGCACGCTGTGGCCATTGGCCAGCAGCTCGTTGTAGGTGGCGGCCATGCCGGTATCGATCAGGCCGAAGATCGTCATCAGGATGACCAGAGCTACGGGGATGACGGCATTATACCATTTCAGCGGCGCCCCTTTGACCGGCTCGAGGTCTTCCATATCTGATTCTTCGGCTTCCGTGCGGCGCCGGGCCACTTCTCCGGATTGCCGCGCCCGCATCTCCGAGCGGTACATCTCTCCGTAGTCGCGGTTCAGGAAGATGATCATGAGGATGAAAACCAGAGTCATGATGGGATAAAAGGAATACTTCAGCGAAGCGATGAAAACCGCATAGGGCGTCATGTCGAAGTTGAAGGCCCGCAACTGGCTGATGCCGTCGTCGATATAGCCCAGCTCAGCCCCTATCCAGGTAGTGATAAAAGCTACGGATGAGACCGGAGCGGCAGTACTGTCTACTATGTAGGCCAGCTTTTCCCGGGAAACCTTGAACTGGTCGGTCACCTTTCTCATGGTATTGCCCACGATCAGCGTATTGGCGTAGTCATCGAAGAAGATCGCCACACCTAAAAGCCAGGTGATGAACTGGGAGCTTTTGGGGGAACGGGCATAGCGGGAAAAGACTTTGACTACCCCCGCCATACCGCCGTTTCGGGATATGATGGCCACCATGCCTCCGATGAGCATGGAGAAAATGAGTACGGCTAAATGCCCGCTGTCGTTGAGGGCTTCTATTACGTAGTGTTCGACAACCTGCAGGAAACTGAGGGCGAAATAATAAAAGGACTCGATGCGCATACCGCCGGCGATAAAGGCTCCGGCCCAGACGCCGATGAACAGGGAGACGACCACCTCGCGAAATATCAGGGCCAGCATAATGGCCACCAGGGGCGGCACGATGGACAACCACATGGGGATTTGCCGCAGCCGGTAACCGCCCTCACTGAGCTCGGCATAATGGTAGAGTTTGTATTGCAGGCCGTTCTTGATGAGCAGGAGCTTGCCTTTGGCGTCGGTATCGACCAGGGTTGCTGCTCTTCCTCCCTGGAAATCCAGGGTGATGTCATCTCCGCCGATGGCCATTCTGGCCTGTCCGTTGGGAACTTCTGCCGTGAATATCAGTTCGTCTCCTTCTACGCTGAGAATATAATCTTCAGGAGTAACGATGGTAGGAGAAATGATGGTGGTGTCCGCCTGGCTGTAGGAATTGGCAATTGAACAACAAAACAGGAGAAATGTAAAGAGGTAAAGGTTTTTCATTCTTTCATTTTATACTTTTGAAGCGAGCCAGGCAACTCACAGGCCTTACGACAGTTCGCAATAATACTGCTAAAGGGCATTTTTTACAAAATTCGATATCATTTTCTGCCTGCAGGGGCGCAGCGCCAAATAAATTTTTCTACTGAATAATGAGCACAACATTGATGAGCGGCCGAAATACAGATATATTAAGGAGCCTGGGAATATGGGTACTTCTTATCGCCGGAGCACTGAACGCTTTCGGGCAAAGCTATCACCGCATCGATATCCCTTTCAGGGTAAACGGCCGGGAGCTGGCTCTTCCCCTGGTTGGCGGCCTGAATAACCCGCAGCCCAATGCGGTGGACCTGGACAACAACGGAGTGGAAGACCTCTATGTTTTCGACCGTAAAGGCGATGTACAGCTCACTTTCATCAATCAAGGACAGCCGGGGGGAGCACCCGATTACCGCTATGCTCCGCAATTTGAGACGGGGTTTCCCTTCGGCATTAAAGACTGGGTGCTGTTGCGCGACTACAACGGTGACGGCATCATGGACCTCTTTACCCAGGCGCAGGCCTTCGCCCCGGCGCAGGGTGTGATCGTCTACCGTGGCTACTACGACAGTAACAAGCACATCGCTTTCGAGCGGGTACGCTTCGACAATGAGTACGATCTATTGCAATTTCGACTGGCCTCCGGAGGCCGGACCCAGATCTTCATCAGCAATGTGGATTATCCCGCCATCGATGACCTGGACTGCGACGGCGACCTGGACATCCTCACCTTCGCCCCGAATGGCGGCTACATCGAGTTGTACAGCAATCAATCCATAGAACGGGGATTTGGGCGGGACAGCCTCATTTTCGAGCTTACGGAAGACTGCTGGGGCGGCATCTTCGAAAGCAGCATTGTGCAGGAAGTAGGCCTGGTAGACACCCCGGGCGATTGTTTTAACCGCCGTAGCTCCGGAGGCTTGCACCCCGGCTCCACCCTGCTCACTTTTAACAGCAACGGAGATGATGTAAAAGACCTGGTAATCGGGGATATTACCTTCACCACCCTTAACCACCTGATCAACGGCGGCAGCTGCGAACAGGCCTGGATCGTAGATCAGAATACCGAATATCCTCCAAATACGCTTACTGCCGACATTCCCATATTCCCCGCCGCTTTTCACCTCGACCTGAATAACGACGGCAGGAAGGATCTGCTGGCATCACCCAATGCGGCCAACCTATCCGAAAACCGCGACGTAGCCTGGTACTACGAAAATACCGGCAGCGGGGAAGCGCCGGTATTTGAATTTCGCCAGCGCGATTTCCTGGTGGAAGAAATGATTGACCTGGGCAGCGGCGCCTATCCGGCCTTCGTAGACTACAATGCCGACGGCCTGCTGGACCTGGTGGTGGGCAACATCGGCTTTTGGCAGCCCGGTGGGCAGCGGGATACCCGCCTTTTCCTCTTTGAAAATATGGGTACGGCTTCCAGCCCTGCTTTTGAACTGGTGGATGACAATTACCTCAACCTGAACATTTTCGATGACAACTACTCCTTCGCGCCCACCTTCGGCGACCTGGACAATGATGGAGATATGGATGTCTTCGCCGGAGAGATATTCGGCCAATTGTTCTATGCTGAAAATACGGCAGGGCCCGGCAACCCGCTGGACTTCGGCCCCTGGCAATACGGTTATATGGACATCAACATCGGCCAGCTGAGCGTGCCTTTCATCATCGATCTCAACCGGGATGGGCTGAATGATATTCTCGTCGGAGAACGCACCGGCAACATCAATTACTTCCAGAATATCGGCACCCCTTCAGCGCCCATGTTCAACCCCGACCCCAATGTATCCCCCAATGTCTTTGCCCTCGGCAACATCAACACGGCTATTCCCGGCACTATCACAGGCTACAGTGCCCCTCTGGTGCTTGACCAGCAGGGTACTCATGTGCTCGTTACGGGCACAGAGGGCGGCCAGCTGGAGTTCTACAACGGTATTGAAGGCAACATCAATGGCACTTTTAATCTCGTCACCGATTCCATGGGGATGGTGCTGGTGGGCAACCGCACCCGGCCCGCCATCGCTGATATTGACAGTGACGGTAAACTGGAAATGATCGTAGGGAATGAACGCGGCGGCCTGTCTGCCTATCAAACCAACCTCTTTCTGGACAGCACTTCTCCTGCCAGGGAGCATACAGCAGGCCCGGAATGGCAGGTGTTTCCCAATCCTGCTTCGGAAACGTTGCATATTAGCATGGAGGCGGAAGGCGAAAAACTACTTGGCCTGTTTAATCTGGCCGGCCAGGAAGTAATGCGTAGTAGCTGGCAGGGAAATTTGCTGGGCCTCGATGTTTCCGCCTTGCCCTCCGGGCTATACTACCTGAGGGTTAGCTTCAGCGGGAAGAGTTTCGCACGGAAAGTAGTATTGAAGTGAATATTTTTAGTTTTTCAACTCCGTTTCGCTATCCGTCAGCCCCACCAGGTCCAGCATAAAAGCGTACTCCATGGCCGTTTCTTTATAACGCTGATAGCGCCCGGAGGCGCCGCCGTGGCCGGCTTCCATATTGGTGTGCAGGAGAAGCGGGTTATCATCCGTCTTCATTTCCCGGAGTTTAGCCACCCATTTAGCGGGTTCCCAGTACTGCACCTGGGAATCGTGCAGGCCGGTGGTGACCAGCATGGGCGGATAATCCTTGGCCTCCACATTGTCATAGGGGGAATAGGAGAGGATGTAATCGTAGTACTTTTTGTCATTGGGGTTGCCCCACTCATCGTACTCGCCGGTGGTCAGTGGGATGCTTTCGTCCAGCATGGTAGTTACCACATCGACGAAGGGTACGGCGGCCACTACGCCTTTCCAGAGATCCGGCTGCATGTTCACCACTGCGCCCATAAGCAGCCCTCCGGCGCTGCCTCCCATGGCAAACAGTTTGTCTTTGCTGGTGTAATCCTTTTCGAGGAGGAACTCCGCGCAGTCTATAAAGTCGGTAAAAGTATTCTTCTTGTTCAGCAGTTTCCCCTCCTCATACCAGTAGCGGCCCATCTCTTCTCCCCCGCGGATGTGGGCAATGGCAAAGGCAAAGCCACGGTCGAGCAGGCTGAGGCGCACGGAACTGAAGTAGGGTTCCATGCTGGCGCCATAGGAGCCGTAGCCGTAGAGCAGCAGCGGCTGGCTGCCGTCCTTTTTGAAGCCTTTGCGGTAGACCAGAGAAATGGGGACTTTAGTTTTGCCATCCCGGGCGGGAGCGTAGAGGCGCTCGGCTTCGTAGTTGGCGGGGTCGAAATCCCCACCCAGTACTTCCTGCTGTTTCAGCATCCTGAACTCCCGGCTGCGCATGTTGTAGTCGTAAACCGTATTGGGAGTGGTCAGCGAGGTGTAACCGATGCGCAGCCATTCCGTGTCGAACTCGGGATTGGTGGACGTATAGGCCATGTAGGCCTCTTCTTCGAAGCCGATATAGTGCTCTTTGCCTGCCCAGGGGCGGATGCGCAGCTGGGAAATGCCGTTCTTGCGCTCCGAGAGCACCAGGTAGTCTTTAAAGATGTCCATGTCTTCCAGCAGCACATCTTCCCTGTGAGGGATGACTTCCTGCCAGTTTTCCTTGGTAGTATTCAGTTCATCGGTTACCATAAGGCGAAAGTTTCTGGCGTCCAGGTTGGTGCGGATGTAGAGCTTGTTCTCGAAGTGGGCGATGCTGTATTCCAGGCCTCTCTCGCGAGGCTGAACGATTCGGAATTTACCGGTAGGCGTATCCGCATTCAAGATCCGGTATTCCTGGCTCATGGTAGAGTAGGAGCCGAGGATGATGTATTTGTCCGACTTGGATTTGTAGGCGTAGGCCAGGTAGGTGGGGTCTTCCTCATGATAGACTTCCTCATCTTCAGTTGCCGAAGTGCCCAGCTTATGCCGGAACACCTTATGGCTGCGAAGGGTAGTGGGGTCTTTGGCTGTGTAGAAGACCGTTTCATTGTCGTTGGCCCAGACGGCGCTGCCGGTGGTGCCGGGGATCTCATCCTCCAGCATTTCTCCCGTTTCCAGGTTTTTGAACCGAAGGGTGTATATCCTGCGGCTGAGGGTATCCTCACCGTAAATCAGCAACTTATTGTCGGGGCTGACGCTACGGCCTCCCACATTGTAGTAGTCGTAGGGCTTCGCCAGCTCGTTTACGTTAAGCATGACCTCCTCTTCGGCATCCAGGCTTTCCTTTTTCCGGGAATAGATCGGGTATTCCTTGCCTTCTTCGTAGCGGGTGATGTAGTAATAGCCCTTATCTTTATAGGGCACCGATTCTTCGTCCGGTTTCAAACGGGCGATGATCTCTTCATAGAGTTTTTCCTGAAAGGCCTTGGTATGGGAGAGCATCTGCTCCTTATACTCGTTTTCCGCTTTCAGGTAATTGATCACTTTTTCGTCTTCTCTATCGTTGAGCCAATAGTAATTATCGATGCGCGTATCGCCGTGAATACTAAGCTTCTTCGGCTTTTTTTCAGCGGCAGGAGCATCCAGTCCTGTTTTCTGGTACATCTGGCTGAGCGGTTTTTGTTCATTTGTGGAAGATTCCGTGGCACATCCGCTAAAGATAAGGCTTGCCATCAGGATCACTAAAAAAGGAATATTTTTCATGAAATAAAATTTTGTTTTCAGAGAAAAGTTTCGGCAACCGGCTAATAAAACGAAAACCTTAGTAAAACTGGGGTATATTTTCTGTGCCGGGGGGCAAAATACTGCTATTTTGACTTTTCCTTTCCAAAAAGAGTTTACCTCTTCTTGGCCGGCTATTCGGGGGATTAATACTACATTTGCGCACGCATGCGCCTGAGAACCTCATACCGCCAAATTATATCCATTTCCGCACCGATTATGCTGGGTAGCGCCGCGCAAAATGTCATTGCGCTGAGCGATAGCGTATTTCTTTATCACCTCAGCAAGGAAGCTTTCGCGAGCATCGGTTTTGTAGGGGTCTTCTATCTGGTGGTGGCGGCCATTGGTTACGGTTTCTCCCGGGGTGGCCAAATTATGATCGCCCGCCGCATGGGGGAACGGCAGACGGAAGAGATCGGGCGGATATTCTATTCCATGATCTATTTCGAATTTGGGTTGGCGCTATTCATGTTCTTCTTCATGCAGTATGGCTGTTACTATTTTTTCAGCCTGATCGTCGACTCTCCCGTGGTTTTCTCTCAGAGCCTGGAATATCTGGAGACCCGTTCCTGGGGGATATTCTTCAGTTACGTAGGGGTTGCCATCATTGCCCTGTATACCGGAGTAGCACGCACCATGTTTATCGTGGTAGACACCGTGATCCTCGGGATTGTCAATATCGTGCTCAACTACGGCCTGATCTTCGGCAAATGGGGCTTGCCGGCCATGGGTATTGCCGGCGCCGGCCTGGCCAGCACCATTGCGGAGATCGTTGCTTTTGTGGTCTTTATCGTCTACATCCTGTTGGATAAAGAAGCGCCTTCCTACCATCTGTTTCGCTTACCCAAGGTAGACCTGGCGCTCATTCGCAAGCAGTACCGCCTGTCCATTCCCATCGTTGCCCAGGCTATTGTCGGGCTGGGCAGCTGGTTTGTCTTTTTTGGTATCGTAGAGAACCTCGGAGAACACGAACTGGCCATTACCAACCTCGTTCGGATGGTATACCTGGTGCTGTCCATTCCCACTTGGGGCTTCGCATCGGGCGTCAATACGCTGGTCAGCAATTTTATAGGGCAGCAAAAACGGCAGGCGGTCATTCCTATTATTTGGAAAACAGCCAGGATCGCCTGGCTGACAACCATGATCATCACCCTGCCGGTGGTCATATTTCCGCACGAGATATTATATCCTTTACTGGGCTCCGAAGACATGTCGCTCATCAGCGATGCGCAGCCCATCTTCTACGTCCTGGTTGGCATCCTGACTGTTTTTTCCATTGGCAGTGTGTTCTTCAATGGGCTGGCAGGCACGGGTGCAACCTATTACGGCCTCAAGATACAGGCCTACTGCGCCATCGGGTATCTGGCCTACATCTACATCGAGGTCAATTACACCAACGGCGGCCTGCCCTGGGCCTGGGCGGCAGAGATCTTCTACTGGATCATCATGATGGCGCTGGTGCTGTGGTATTTGCGGTCTAAAGAGTGGTATGGGCTGAAAGTCTGAGTGAGGCTGGCTCATAAGTATCCGGACTTTCTGTAGCAAGGAAGAATTTCACGCGAAGGTACTGAGGACGCAGGGTTTGTTTCGCTCTCTGTGCCCTCAGCACCTTTGCGTGAAACTTTATTTCGGGCTGTTCTCACGGGGTTTTCTTCTGAGACAGCTTCTTACTCTTTTATAAACTTAACCGAATGGGACTGCCCATTGGCGCTGATGCGCAGGAAGTAGATCCCGGCCGGCAGGAGGGATACATTAAGCTGCTCCTCGTGCAAACCGGAAGGCAACTTTCCGAAAAAGCGGGAATAAACCCTTTTCCCCAGGAGATCGATTACCGAGAGCTCCACCTCCGAGCTTTCCACCAGATTGAAAGAAGTATTCAGCCGCTTGCGGGAAGGGTTGGGAAAGGCCCGAATGTGCTCGACAACCGCCGGCTGCCGGGTATTTGAAATGATATCGCCGGCCAGCTGGAGGAAGAAATCACCGGGTGGGTCGGACGTAAGCCGTGTACTTACGCGCAGCAACAACTCGGTGGGTTCTTCCGGCAGGCCGCTGATGACACTCGTCACAAAGGGTTCCTCTTCAGTAGTTAACATACAAGACCCCGGAAAATCCAGCGTATCCAGCTGCCCGCTACCGCAATCCATAAAGAGGTCTACGAAAAAGAAAGCCCCCTCCGTTTCGGTATTCAACCGCATTTCCAGCTGCGTATTGCCGAGGGTATTGAACTTGTACCAGACGTCAGCAAACTCGCCGCCGTCCTGGTTGGAGAGGCACTGTGGAAAGACAAATTCTCCACTATTGAAGGTGCCATTGATGGTGGTTCCTTCAAAAACGACCTCGAAGTTGTTGGCCTGCTCCATCGAAAGGACGTAGATGGAGTCGGCATTCGCACAGTCATCATTAGCGGGCGGAACGGCGGGTTCTACCTCTACCAGATTGAAGGTGCCACGGCCCTGTTCGCCGCCAAAACCTCCCATACGCAGCAGATAGGTTTGGCCGGATTGCACCTCAAAGGTAACCGCTGAGGTGAAATTCTGGCAGCCCGGCCCGTCGTCATTGCAGGCGTAGAGGTCATCGGCCGTGGGTGGGCAGGCCACATTCGGGCCGTATACTACAAGGCGGGAGTCAAAGGAAACGGTACTGCAGGTAGACCATTGTACAAAGCCATCGAAATCGGGGGTAAAGGAATACCAGATGTCGGAACCGGCCTGCGGGTCATTAAAACCGAAACAGCCGTTGGGGTCGCCGGGATGGCTGGGGCCGTCGGTGGTGGCATCGATGTTCGAGACATCAAAGTTCTCCACCAGGCCGATCTCTATGGCATCACTGCAGAGGTCATTGGGAAGGGAGGGGATGAATTCTGTAATGGTAAAGGAACCGGTACCTTCTTCCGTCTCTCCCTCATCGCCGTAACCGCCAAGCCGGAGCAGGTAGGCCTCTCCGGAAACCACATCAAAAAGGGCTTCTGAGGCAAGATCGCAGGTGGGGCTGTTGCCATCATCGTTGCAGATGAGCAGGTCCGCCGCTTCTACAGGGCAGGCAGCGCCGCCTACATAAACGGCGACTTTGCTGTCGAAATCTGTACCGCCGCCGCACAGGCTCCAAAGGGCCTGGCCGGTAAAATCGGCAGTGTACGAGTACCAGATGTCATTGAAAATAGAATCTGCAGCTGACGGGCAATCGTGGAGTGGGCCCATTTCAGTGGCATCCACGGTCGAAAATTCAACTGTTTCGCCGGTAGATACCGCGATGGCCTCTTCGCAATTGTCGTTTGCAGGAGCTTGAGCAGAGAGGATCAGGCAGCCTAATGCTGCGCAGAGGGTAAGTAACGCTTTTTTCATACTGGGTTGTTTAATTATTAAACTTACCCGTTAAAAGTAATTTTTATTTGTCTGACAAAGAGAGGCTACACCCTGTTAACTACTTAAATATTTCATTTTTAATGCTTTCTTTTACTCAGGCGTAATTTTCTCACATCACAAACCCAAATATCTGATACAGCAAAATAAATCAACAAGGCATGAAATTCCTTATGAACGTTTTTTAAAGCGCTCGATCTCCCGGCGTTCTTTTTTGGTGGGCCGCCCGGCTCCTTTTTCTCTTCTTTCGGGGGTAGCCTTCCCTACAAACCAGTCTTTGTATTTGTTGAGCTCTTCTTCCGGTGTCAGGTCTTCATAACACTGCTGGGCAATGGGGGCTCCCACGCGCTTTTGAATGAGGCTAACGACCTTGTACTGTAGGTTGAAGCCGTCCTTTCTGACTTCCAGGATATCTCCGGGCTGTATATCCTGTGCGGGTTTTACCAGCGTTCCTTCGATCTTTACTTTTCCAGACTTACAGGCATCGGTGGCCATGGTGCGCGATTTGAAGATACGCACGCTCCACAGCCATTTATCAACTCTTACTTTTTCCAGCTTTCCCATACATTGAAAAATCGTTCAAAAATTACTCCAGGGGCAGGGGAGGATACTGCATATTGAGCTTTTCCAGTTCCGCTACCATGGTTTTCAGTATGACGTAATTGCGATACCATCTTTCATCCACCGGTACGATGGCCCAGGGGATGCTGCTTTGGTTGATGGCGTATTCGTAGTAACGCATGTAATCGTCCCAATGTTCCCGCTCTTTCCAGTCATTGGGGTTGTGTTTCCAGTTCTTGTCCCGCTCGTCGATGCGTTCCTGCAGTTCTTTGGCCTGTTGATCGAAGGAGATGTGCAGGTAGAATTTGAAGATCAGCGTGTTGTTGTCGAAAGCCAGCAGTTCCTCAAAGGCGTTGATGGCCTTCATTCTTTTCTCGGCCCGCTCGTCATTGATCCAGCCGTGCACCCGTTGTATGAGGATATCCTCGTAGTGGGAGCGGTTGAAGATCTGTATCATGCCTTTTTCCGGCACCTGTTTGTGCACCCTCCAGAGAAAGTCGTGGGCGAATTCTTCCTCGGTGGGCTTTTTGAAGCTGTACACCCGTACGCCATGGGCGGGAATTTCCTTGAAGACGTTCTTCACGGCGCCGTCTTTACCGGCGGCGTCCATGCCTTGAAAGATGACCAGGGCGGCGTGCTTTTGTTCGGCGTACATGACTTTCTGCAGTTCGCCGAGGCGTTCCGCCAGTTCGTCCGTTTCGTCCTTGATCTTGTCTTCGTCGATGTTGTCGGGTGGGGTAGTAGAAATTTCAGAAAGTTTGATCATGAATTTATCTTTTGGGCATGAATAACCACAGAATGATATAAACGAGGATACCCGGGAAGGCGGCGCTGAGAATAGAGATGAGCACATAAGCAATGCGCACATTAGAGGCCTTCCAGCCGAGATAATCGGCCAGGCCGGCGCAGACGCCTCCCAGGTATCCCGATTGCGGTTTGCGGATAAGCCGTTTTTCAGCCATGGGTTCTGTTTTTGTTTCAAGCAAGAATAGCAGAAAAGCGTGGCTTCGGCAAATCTTCCACCCTGTTTTTACAAAACCAGCATACTTTGCTGCTTTTCCTGTTCTGCCTGTTGGGCATCCACGCAGGCAATAGCCGTAATGTTGACGATCGTATTGAGTTCGCTGCCCTTGGTGAGCAGGTGTATGGGTTTTTCCAGTCCAAAAAGTATGGGGCCTATGGAATTGGCATTGCTCAGTTTTCGCACGAGTTTATGGAAAAGGCTTGTCGTGAGTGAGAGGTTAGCCCGGGAGCCTGGTTTGCTTGCTAAGTTTGGTGCTTATTACAACTTTGGCAAGGACAAAAATCACCTCCTGCACTGACATAAGTAGCCGGATTAATCGAGGTGTTGCTGCAAGGATTCCTTGGCTTCCCGGCGCAGGATGCGCTTGATGGCATAGAATTCGCGGTGTGAGGGGATGTAGCCACTTTCTTTCCAGTTTTCCACCAGTTCGCGTGCCTGTTTGGGGGTGAGTTTTCGAAATTTGGATTCATCCAGCACCTCCATATTGTAGTTGGTGGTGTTGTAGGTTTCGAAAAGGGCGGGGGGCGCATCCCGTTTCTCCTGCTCTTTGCGGAAGTGCCGGGTAAGCATATGCAGGCTGAGCAGGAGGAGAAGAACGATCGTTATTACCGTGAGATCCATAACTATAATTGTAGTTGATTAAATTTAAAGGCCTTCCGGATAAGATAATCCGGAAGGCCTGAGCCCTTTTATCTGGAAGACAGTTGTTCCGTTTCCGGTTTCAGGGTTTCCAGGTGGCTTTGAGCCTGTTCTTTTACTTTTTCAGCAAACCCCCGTATCTGTTCATTATTGGTTTTTTCCATGATGTCATCCGCATTGCTGATCATTTCATCATAGGTATCCTTGATCCGTGTTACGTATTCGCTTTTCATACTCGCTTCCACAGCGGTATCTTCTACAAAACCATCTATATCTGTTTGTTTGGCCAGGCCCATCTCTCCGGGGATGGTGATCTTATATTTTCCGGCCAGGCCCTTGGCGATATCCATCAGTTCGGCATGGTCTTCCATAATGGCGTTTATCGCTTTTTCCAGTTTTCCTTCAGGATCAGCGGTGGCCAGATAAGCATTGGTCAGGTTGGTGATGTACATGCTTTGGTTGACGAAATTCGCCACGAAATTCGCATCCTCTACCTTCTGTTCTTTTTCAAAGTTTTCTTCGTTCATGGCTTCCGCTTTATCTACAGCATCTGCAGTGTCGGAACCACCCGGGGAGCAGGCTGTGGCGAAAAGTGCCAAAGTAATTATAAACAGGGTCAGCTTTTTCATAAAAAATGCTTTTGGTTCTATTCTAATTTGTTATAGAACGCAGGTAGCATTTCTCATGTTCGAAGAGGCGCAACAAGTTGACTGCCAATTGCTAAGGCCGTATCCTGGCGTAGTACACAAAAGAAAAGGGATAAGGGTTTAGTTCATCTTTGGGGTGGTTTTCCCGCTTGTATTCCTTCCAGTAATGGGGGTCGATCTCGGGAAAGAAGGCATCTCCGTCGGGTATTTCCACATGGATTTCCGTTACGATCAGCCGGTCGGCCTTCTTCATGCTTTGGCGGTAAATCTCTCCTCCACCCAGTATACAGAGGCGCTGTGCTCCGTCTGTTTCGGCTGTGGCAATGGCCTCATCTACGGAATGAGCTATTTTGCCCCCTTCCGCCTGATAGCCTTTCTGCCGGGTGACGATTACGAAATCCTTTCCATTGAATATCTTCTTTCCCTGTGAAGATTCGTAAGAGCGGCGCCCGCTAAGCAGGTAACAGCCTTTGATCTGATGGAGGAAAAAATCCTCGTCGGCAGGCATATCCCACGCCAGTTCTCCATCCTTCCCGATCACATTATTGTCCGATTTTGCAACTATGATGACTTTCTCCATTTTTTACCTTTTTCGTTTCCGGATATCTATCCAGATATATATGATATAGATTATTACAGCAGCTCCCCCCAGCCAGAACAGTCCCGTCTTGAGCGTTTCGAGATCCTTTCCGAGGTAGGCGATGGCGGCTGCCAGCGGAATGGCTCCTGCCAGGGTAGCCACAATGAACCGCCGGTATCCCATACGCAACATGCCACCGATAAAACTGATGGCATCAGTATTTAGGACCGGAGAGATATGGGCCAGAAATACCGCCCCGGCCCCATAGCGGCGAACCAACACTTCCAGCCTTTTCTCTTTTTCTTTTCCGATAAGGAGCCGCAGGGTTTTCTGGCTCAGGTATAACCCAATGGCATATCCTATAGTGGAGGAAGCGGTTACTGCGATTATCGAAATGAGGAACCCCCCTATGGGTCCATAGCCCACCACCGCCACGATCATGGGTAGCCAGGTGGGAAAAAAGATGAGAAACATCTGGACGACCATGAAAAGGACGATCAGCAAGGGGCCCCATATCCCGTATTGGCGAAACCAGGCGGCCAGTGCTTCTGAATCTCCGGCTTTGACGTAGCCCGCCGCTTCGGCGAGGCTTTGCTGAAAGCCCGGCCAGAAGTAATACAGGCTGATCAGGGAAGCAGCCAGCAGCAGCGTGCCCAATAACGGTAAATATTTGATCAGGCTTCTAAGCACTTTTTTCAATTCGTTTTTTCTCGACGGGACCGTATGTCCAACCAAATGTACAAACCGTAGAGTAAAATGCCGGCACCGCCCAACCAATACAGGCCCTCTCGCAGCATGTCCAGGTCCTGCCCGAAATAGGCAATGGCACAGGCAAGGGGGGTGATCCCGGCCAGAGTGGCTGCTAAATACCGCCAGTAACCCATATTTAGAATACCCGCCACAAAGCTGATGGCATCGTTGGAGAGTATAGGGGATAGCCGGAAAAGGATCACTACACCAATGCCATACCGCCGTACGAGGGTTTCCATTTTCTCTTCCTTTTTTTGCCCTATCAATCGGTGAAGGGCCCGCTTGCTTATGAAAAAACCCATGAGATAGCCAATAGTGGAAGCTACCGTAACAGCCACAATAGAAATAAGTACCCCACCCACCGCTCCATAACCCAATACCGCCACGATCATAGGCAGCCAGCTTGGAAATACGACCATGAACATTTGTATGACCATAAACAGGATGATCAGTAGCGGGCCCCACAGGCCAAAACTCCTGAACCATTCGGCAAGAGCCTCTGTCCGCCCTTCCCGAAGCAGCTCGTACCCTTTGTTCACCTCCACTCTTACCTCCGGGAAAATGAAAAAAGAAGCAGCCAGGGAGGCCAGGGTCAGGAAGGTGATCAGTACGGGCAGGTATCTAATGATCTTGGATGAACTCAATTTTTTATTGTTGTAAAGGCTATGGCTGTGAATTTGTTTGTCTTGCAGGCCTGGCAGCCTTGCTGATGAAAGAAAGTCCTGAATTTATTTTTCCTCAGTTATAATTTTCCTAACAAGCAAAAAATACACCCAAAAAAAGAACTAAAAAAACTTATCTGCCGTTAAAAAGCCAACCCCAGGGTGTTAAAGAAAAAGCAGGGAAAAATTAGGCCAATACCTTGCAAAATATACCCTGGCTAATTACCTTTGCAGTCGCTCCAAAAAAAGCAGGAAAGCTTGCCCGGAGCTTATCGGATATACAGGTGACGTGCCCGCCTTCGCATTTAGCTACGGCGGGGCGTGGGTGAGTGGCTGAAACCACTCCCGCTTCCTACAGAAGCGGGACTAAACCGGCATACTCCCTCTACCACCAGTTCTGATCTAGTTACACGCCCGGTGACGTGGGTGAGTGGCTGAAACCACCAGTTTGCTAAACTGGCATACTCT
>CAYVVK010000064.1:0-15524 GCA_964454855.1 uncultured Phaeodactylibacter sp.
GGACTGGGAGACTTCGAATTGTGGCAACTGCAAACTGCTTACTGATCACTGCCTACTGATCACTGCCTACTGATCTGCCCACTCCCCTACCGGCAATACTTCCCCTCCACTTCATCCAGGTACTTCAGGCAGGCCACATCCTCGGCATCGGTGCTGGGCGAGGATTCGAACCAGGCGTCCAGAATTTCCTTGGCTACCGGTTCGGAAACCGAGCGCAGGCTCATGGCCAGGATGTTGGCGTCGTTCCACTGCCGGGCGCCGCGGGCGGTCTGCGCATCCTGGCAGAGGGCGGCGCGGATGCCTTTTACCTTATTGGCGGCCAGGCTGATGCCGGTGCCGGTCCAGCAGAAGAGGACGGCCTGATCGTACTGGCCGGCGGCTACTTTTTCCGCTACATCCAGGGCGACTTTAGGCCACATGGCGGGGGCTTCCACAAAGGCGCCATACATCTCTACTTCGTGGCCTCGCTTACGCAGGCTCTCCACTACAGCTTCCGCAACCGGCGTTTTCATATCGCTTCCTACGGCTATTTTCATGGTTTATATTTTTGGACAGTTAACGTTTTACTAAAAACGGCTGGCCCTTTCTCTTTGTTTGAGAATTGGAATGGCCCGACGGGCGGCCAACCCCGCCTCCTGCGGAATTTACAAGCTGAAAAGCCAACGGCAAGTAAATATTTTTTACTTTCGGAGAGAGAAAAGTTTTATCCACCTAAAACCAACATTATGAAGTACCTGTTTTCCTCCATTCTACTCATCTGTTTTTGCCTGCCTTTTAACCTTACCGCCCAATCCGGCATTGTCGGCACCTGGCAATCCACCATCGCCGGCCGCGAAGGCAACCCCATGGCCCTACAGGTCACCATAAAAGCTGATAATACTTACGCGGTAGATTTCGGCGCCGATGGCGAAGTGGAGATCACCGGCACCTATTCCGTGGACGGCGATCAGATCACCGTGCAGGATGATGCAGGTAATGAATGTACCGGCAAGGGAGTTTATACATTCAAAGTTACCGGCGACGAGCTGCTGATGGAACGCATCAGCGAAGAATGTGAAGGCCGCGGCGGGCCGGAAGGCAAAATGGGCTTCAGCCGGGCGGGATAATGCACCGGGCAGGCGCTCCCCGCGCCATCATTTAACCTGCATCAGGACGAGCTTGTCGAAGATCCGGTCGCTCACCAGCTTCCGCAGGAAGATCATGGGTTTGGCGTATTTGCCGGCGGCATAGCGGGTTTTGGGCCGGTTGGCACGAACCGCCCGGGCCACCACATCCGCGATCACCGATGCCGGGGAGCCCCCTCCTTCTTTATAGGAAGCTCTGGCCGCCCTGGCCATGGCATGGGCCATCTCGCTGTAGGGCGTATCTCCGGAACGTTCCAGCATGGGCTCCACCATAACATCGCCGAACTCCGTCTCTATAACCCCCGGTTCGACGATCACTACATCGATATTGAAAGGGCTGAGCTCAAGGCGCAGGCAGTCCGACCAGCCTTCCAGGGCATGCTTGGTGGCGTGGTACCAGGAACCCAGCGGCGTGTAGACTTTTCCTCCCATGGAAGACATATTGATGATCGTTCCTTTTCTCTTTTCCCTCATGTAGGGAAGCAGCAGCTGCGTGAGCCGCGCCAGGCCGAAAAGGTTGACCTCAAACTGCCGGCGGGCATCCTCTATGGCAGTATCTTCCATGGCCCCGTAGATGGCGTAGCCGGCATTGTTTACGAGCACGTCTACCCCACCCTCTTCGTCCTCAATGGTTTTCACTACCTGTTTTATGTCTTCCTCCACTGTAATGTCCATTTTGATGGGGCGGCCGCCTTTCTCCTTCAGATCCTGCATTTTCTCCAGGCGCCGGGCAGCCATATAAACCGTATGCCCTTCTGCGAGCAGTTTTTCCGCAATCGCTTTCCCAATTCCCGAGGAAGCCCCGGTGACTAAAATGACCTTTGACATGGTTTTTATTTTATTGTAAGTAGCCAATCACTTACTTTGCCACTTCCTCTTTCCCATGATCGAGAATGGCCTGCAACAGGCCTTCTTTGCTCCCGAAGTGGCGGAAGACCTGAAAATGCTCTAAGCAGCCCGACATTTGCCGGGGGGGGAGGTACCTTTTTATACAAACCCTTAATTTTTTCTGGCAAAGTAGTATTATTGGACTTTGGGCGCAAGATGCCAGATTTCAGACGGCAAGTCATTGATAATCAAAGATATAATCGATGGCCCTGCCAGTCAAAGCTCCGATATAGTGTAGCCGTAAAGCTTTGATAATTAGAGATATGCGATCTGGCGTCTGGCATCTGATGTCTGGCGTCTAAAGTATTAAGCATCTGAGTTTAATTAACCAGGACTTACAGATATGTAAAACAGAAAAGGCGGCCGGTGTTCGTCCGGCCTTTGTCATTTATTTAGCAATTGCCCTCAATCCTCCAGTTCCCCCTGGTACACCACCCCCGAACTCGGGTTCTCCCAAAGAATGATCTTACTCAGCTGCGGCAGCTGCGGCTTCATCTTGCGCCAGAACCACATGGCGATGTGTTCGGCGGTGGGGTTTTCCAGGCCCGGAATGTCATTGAGCACCTTGTGGTCGACGATCTTCTCGAGGGGTTTCCAGACGGCCTTTACATCGGCAAAGTCGAGCACCCAGCCGGTGTTTTCTCCTATTTCGCCTTTGCAGTATACGCGCAGGCGGTAGGTGTGGCCGTGCATGTTCTTGCATTTGTGGCCCTCCGGCACGTTGGGCAGAAAGTGCGCGGAATCGAAAGTAAATTCTTTGAATATTTCCATGGTTTACAATATCTTAATTAGAAGGCGATCATCCACCTCCGGAGAAATGCCGCAAAACTAGCAACTTTTCATAAGAGAAAGAAGAAGGCGCTATGATACTCCTTGTAGCTATCTTATCATTCTAAAATGGCATCCAGGTTCACATCGCCTGCTTTTATGCCGATGAAATTCTGGCCGGACAGCCCACTCACAGGCAACCCCTGAATGAGGATCTCCTCGGGGAATTCCTCCAACCAGGGGTTTTCCGGTTCGGGGAATGCATAGGCGGCGGGTATAAAGCGCCAGGCTGGTACAGCCCCGAGCTCGGTATCCAGGCTCAGCAGGAGCCGCCGCAGCAGGATAATGTCCAGCGTAGTGATGGATTCCGAGCCGTTCACATCGGCGGCAATACGTTTATAGGGGCTGTCAAAGGGCACCACGCCCAGTATGTGCCGGCTGATGAGCAGCAGGTCGAAAGTGGAAATGCCGTTCAGGGCATCGTCCGGGCGCCGCAGGCTCAGGCTGTAATCCTGCTGCGCGGCCAGGCCAGTGATGCTGTACCCCCCTGTATTATCCGTAACGGCCAATGAGCCACCCTCTCCGCCCAGCAGCACCTCCGCTCCGGGCACCGGGCTGCCGTCCGCTCTCCGTACCGTTCCGCTCACCGGCTCTGCTACCCCACCGAGCTGCGCCAGCGGCAGGCTGTACATGGAACGGCCGTAGGTAGCGGCGTAGAGTTCCTGCGAAGGCAGGTGCAGCTTCAGGGCGCTCACCACCACCGGCGGCAGGCCCCGGCTGATGTCCACCCAACTGTTGCCGGCGTTGTAACTGATAAATACGCCGATGTCATTGGCCAGGAAAAGCTCGTCGGGCGCGTCCGGGTTGACGATGATGTCATTAACCGGTACTTCCGGCAGCCCCCCGGAAATATCCGTCCAGTTCTGCCCACCATCTCCGGTTTTAAAAACGTGCGGCAGGTATTCATCCAGGCGGTAACCTGAAAAGCTGACGTAGGCCGTCTGCGCATCCGCCGGGCAGGCTTCCACCTTCGTCACCCAGCGGTTGGGCAGGCCGGCGGAGGCCTGCTGCCAGTTTTGCCCGCCGTCGGTGGTTTTCCAAACCAGCCCATTATCGGTACCTACATAAATGTAGTTGGTATCGGCGGGCGACACGGAAACGCTGGTAATGGAACCAAAGGCCAGGTTGCTCTCTAGGCGCGGCCCGGTGAGGCCTTCGCTGATGGGCGACCAGGATACCGCCCGGTTGATGGACTTATACAGCCGGGTGGCGCCGTAGTAGAGGCTTTTTGGATTTAGCGGATTAAAAACCACTGGCGTGCTCCAGTTGCGCCGCTCGTCGTCGGGAATGCCCACCAGGGCGTTGGTAAATGTCAGCCCTCCATTGGTGGAGCGCCGCAGCCGGCCGTGCTGTGATTCGCCGTACACATAGCTGTTGTCGGCAGGGTCCACCAGGCAGTAGAAGCCGTCCTGCAGGAGGATGCGCTTCCAGTCGTCCGTATTGCCGGTGGTGGTGCGGATGGTGCCGTTGTCCTGGGTCCCGCCATAGCGGCGCTGCGGGTCGCTGTAATCAATTTCCAGGGTATAGAACTGGGTGATGGGCAGGGATTTTTTGTGTTCCCAGGACTGGGCGTTGTCTTCAGAGATGTACAGGCCGCCGTCATTGCCCAGCACCAGATAATTCGGGTCATTGGGGTCGATGTACAGGTCGTGGTGGTCGACGTGCACGGACCAGTCCACCCGCGACCAGAACTGCCCGCTGCTGTTGGTGCGGTACAGGTTGACGCTGGGCAGGTAAACCGTAGCCGGGTCCTGCGGGTGGGGAAACATCCGGCCGAACCACCACATGAAGGGCGGTGCGTGAACGGCCAGGGTATTGGTAACGGACCAGGAGTTGCCGCCGTTAGTGGAGTGATACACGCCCATCAGTTCTCCCAGGGGGTCTGCTACCTTAGCGTACAGCACTTGCGGGTCGGCAGGAGAAAGCGCCAGGCCGATGCGGCCGGTTTCTTCCTGCGGCAGGCCGTTACCGAGCTTTTCCCAGCTGTCGCCCCCGTCATAAGACCGATAAATGCCGGAAGAAGGGCCTCCGTAATAATACCGGCTCGGGCTGCGGATGCGCTCCCACATGGTAACGTAGAGGGTATCCGGCTGCGCGAGGTGCAGCGCCAGGTCGGCGCCGCCGGTAGAATCATTGAGGTAGAGTATCTGCTCCCACTGCTGGCCGCCGTCGGTGGTGCGGTAGATGCCCCGCTCGGGATTTTTGCTGAACAGGCGGCCCATGGCGGCCACATACACCGTATTCGGGTCGGTGGGGTGTACGGCGATCCGGCCGATGCTGCCGCTGTTTTCCGGGCCGATGTGCTCCCAGTTGTCGCCGCCGTCCGTACTTTTATACACCCCTACCCCATCGTAGGCCAGGGTGCCGCCGCCGGCATTGGCCTCGCCCGTGCCCACGTAGATCACGGAGGGGTTGGAAGGGGCAATGTCCAGGTCGCCGATGGAGAGGCTGAGGGCTCCGTCGAATACCGGCACAAAGCTGTCGCCCCGGTCGTAGGAGCGGAATACGCCGCCCGAGGCCGCCCCCACGAAGATCGTATCCGGAAAATCGGGATGCACGGCCAGCGCGCTGATGCGGCCGCCCACGTTCATGGGCCCGCGGAATATCCAGCCGTCCTCCATTGCTCTCTGCGGGTTATCCGCCTGTGCCCACTTCTGCCGGCGCAGGGCGCGCAGGTATTTTTCCTGGCTGAGTTCCCCATCGGGATAGGCGCGCTGGCGGAAAAACCAGTCGGCGGGATAGGCTTCTTCTTCCTCGCCTGGCGTTGCCGGCTGCTGGCAGTGGAAAAGAGAAATGGCGAGGGCTAATAATAGAAAATGGGAAGCGTACTTCATGTATCCGGTTATATCTTTGCATGTCTTGTGCGGCTATGTGCACGATCAAAGATAGATAGCGTTAAGGGCAGTTGTCAAGAAAAAAAGTTTCTTTTCAGGAAGAGAGCATCAGGGACAGCGAGCCATCCATTCAGCTAAGCTCAAAATCCCCCCGCGCCTTCTCCTCCCCATTCACCACCACCCGCAGCAGATGCCCGCCCGGGTAGTGCTTCCGCGTAGACAGGTCCTGAAAAGATTGCTTGCGTTGCATTTGGCTCTCCCCGGGAGGAAACTCCCGTTCGGTAAGCTGAAAGACCTTGCGGGAAGTTTTGCCGGTTTTCTTCACATAGTCGATGGTGTACTCCAGCCGGAGCAGGGCGGGATGGGCGCTCTCATTATTTACGACAAAGCTGAAATTCAGCTCATCGCCGATGGGCAGTTCTTTCTTGTCGAGCGACAGATCCGTAACTTTAATGTGGCCGGGATCTTCAAAGCCAAACAGGGACATGGCTTCCGTCACGCCCTTTTTGAGCAGGGTGCGGCAGCCATGTTTGACGATCCAGTCGGTCTCCGGAGATTGCCCTTTCCAGCGGCTGGCCAGTTGCAGGGCGATGCGGGGGCTGTCTTTGGAAATGTCGTTGAGGTTGTTGGCCACGCTGCGGCGCACGTAGTCCGAGGGGTCTGTTTTGAGGGTTTCCAGGATGGGCAGGATGGGCGTCGGGTCTTTTTTAAAGGCCGGCAAGGCCATGGCCCAGGGCAGGCGGGGGCGGCAGCCTTCGCTGGCCAGGCGGCGCACGTGGTGGTTGTCGTCTTGGGCCCATTCCTGCATCCTGTCTACAACGGGCTGGCCGTACTTCAGGATGAACGGGCGGACGGCAAACTCCCCACTGGCGTGGGGCGTGAAGTGTTTCAGGGCGTCCAGGCTGGTGTCCAGCTCTTCCAGCCCATACACTTCCACGTAATCCGGGAACATCATCTTGGCGAAGCCGTCACCGGCCTGCGCTCCGATCACTTTTTTGAAGAGTTGGATGGCCTCTCCGTAAGGCAGCGGGAAAACGCGGTGCAGGCAAAGTGTGCTGTGGCGCATGCGTTCCTTGAGTTCGAGCGAGGGCCAGTTGTCGTCAAAGACGGTGGCGAGGAAGGCCTCGGCCGGAAAATCCGGGCGGTAACGGATGAAGTCCTGCGCCAGCCGCTCGAAGAAATCGCGGCTGTAGAGCTGTTCTTTTAGTGCTTCGGGCATATCAGTATTATCAGTTATCGAAGGGCAAGAGCTCCAATATTTTTTTAAAGGCGCTCAGGCGCGCCGTCCTTTTGTCATCGCTCCTGAATATATACCAGCAGTTCTTTTTGGTATTGGTTTTTTCGAACATTTTCTCTTCTATAGCTGATGACAAGGCTATTCTTCTAGCTGTTTTTGCTTTTCCGCCGGCTCCTCCTTTCCGCCGGTAGTAAACTTACCCACCAGGTTATCGAAAAGCAGAATGGCAAATTTATCGCTGAAACCTCCGATGAAGGCCAGGGCCCAGAGCAGATACGGCCGCTCGGCTGCTTCTGCGGCATCGGCCTGTACGCCACCGACGGCGGAAAGGCTGGTCGCCACAGCCAGATAAACCACCGAGCCCATGATGACCCCGACGATAGGCCGGCCGATCAGCCAATCCAGGCGGAGAGGTTCGGTCTGGGTGTACTTCTGGGTGCCGACGAAGGCGTAGAGCGTGGCTCCTACCCCACCGATGAAGCTCCACAGCACCACCGGCAGCGGCAAGCCGAGCACTTTGATCTCTGTTCTTTCATCCAGGTAGTAGGCCAGAACGCCCACTACCAGGATCATGACCGCGGCCAGGATGAGGACCACCGCCCGCTCCATCTGCTTGCGTTGGCTCCGGCGGCGCAGCTCATCATTTTCCTGCCGCTTTTTTTCCCGCAGCGCCTCTTCCTGGGCGGCGATAGCTTCCTGCTTTTTGATGGCGGCAACGGCCTCCATGGTCGAGTCCGTCAGCATAGCGATGGCGGCATCCGCATTCTTACGCAACTGATTGGTCGCGGCCAGGATCTGATTGTTCACTTTGGTGCGCACCTCCAGGCCTTCTACTTTTTTCAACAGGTCGGTGAGGCTGCTGAGCTGTTGGTTGAAGATATCGACTTCCGATTCGTTCTCCTTTTGTTGCCGGATCTCCACTTCCCCCTGGGCATTGACGAAAGCGGAGATCTTGCCGCCGAACTCTCCAGAGAATACCTTTTCCCCTTCCATGAAGCGGGTGAACAATTTTGGAGCTACCCAGTGTCCCGCTGTCCCTGCCTCGGCAATGGTTTTTCTGCCAGCAAGCAGCGCCAGTTCGAGAGAGTTGAGTTGGGTGAGCGTGGTAAAAAAGACCTCTGCAAATTTGGGGCCCCAGTTGGTATAGATCTGATCCTGAAAAGCAACCACTGCGGGAATCCCCGCCTGTACCAGCACCTCAGCAATGCCTTCTCCCTCGGGGCTTGCTCCGTAGGCGGTATGTGCCGTATTGAGGAACACCAGGCGCACGGAGCTGTTGAGCAGCACCGAGGAAAGGCCATTGCCAAAAACCGTATGGGCGATGCCTTCGCCATCATCAAAAAGCAGGGCACCGTCCGGAGTGTCTTCTGGTGTGCCTGGAGGCGCTTTAGGGTTCTTCCGGTTGGCATAAAAGCCATGGGTGGAAATGATCAGCGCCTGGTACTCTTCCCGCTGGAGTTCCAACTGCAGGTTATCCAGCGTCCCTGCCCTGTCTTTCAGGACAGTGATCTCGATCAGCTTGTCTTTTTCAAAGGAGGCCAGCGCCTGGCGAATGCTAACCAGGTCTTCTTCGAGGCTGTCTTTGATGTCTGGAACGCGCAGGCCGCCATTTTTATCCCCGGGAAATTTATCCGGGCAGGCCATCAGGAAGAGGAGGCGGTAGGGCTTAGGCGTATCTCCGAAAGGAAGCGCCGGCCTGGAGGAGGAAACCGTACGGGTAATACTTATGTAGGGGTTGGCCAGCAGGTATTCCCCGTCCAGCCGCACCTGTTCCCAGGCCCAGATGGCGTACTCCTTGGCCTTGCCCTGGAAATCAAGCTGCAGGCGAAGGCCCAGGCCGGCTTTTCTCGTCTTCTGGAGCAAATCCCGATAAAGTTCCCCAATGTGGCCGGGAAAAAGCGCTTCTCCCATACCGTCGGCATCGGAGGAACGCTCCGGCATTTGAGTAGGGGATGCCAGGCGGCTGCCGTAGGGGCCATAAGCTTCTACGAAAAAATCCTTCCCTTCTTCACGCAGGGCCAGCGTAAGGGGCTTGAACTCAAAGGGCTGCTGAGGGGCTTCCGGCAGGAGAGCTTCCGGGAGGGGGGCTCCTTTTTCATCGAAACTTTTATACTTAATTCCCATAGGTAAGTGGCCTTAGGTGTATTGAAATGGGCAAAGGCCTAAAGATAAGGCTTTTTTGTTTGGTTTCTGTTGCTTATGGGTTGTGCCATTCGGCCGTAGCCGGGATGTATTTCTCAATGCTGACAATATCATTCCACGCTCATTGATTATTGCGTAAATTATACTCTGCTTATCTCCTACCCCCTCAACCCTTGCCGTTCCCTTTCCCAAAGCCATTCCCTGTAAACTCAAAAACTAATGCTATGAGAAAACATATCCTTATTCTTTCCTGGGTTTTACTATTGGCCTTTGGAAGCCAGTCGTTGGCGGGGCAAGTGAAAGTCAGCCCCGATGGTTTGAACATCGATTATTTCGTTGAGCTAAATGGTAATTTGTTGCTTATTGGCCGTAATGAAAGCGCAGGCTGGGAAATGTGGAAAAGCGATGGCACGCCGGAGGGCACAGCAGCCGGCACTGTACTTGTCAAAGATATCAACCCCGGTTACGCCTTTTCTTATCCCAGCTATCTGACGGCTGCAAACGGCAGGTTGTTCTTCAGTGCTTTTGACTATACCAACGGCTACGAAACCTGGCTTAGCGATGGTACAGAGGAGGGCACCGTACTGATGAAAGATATCAACCCCGGAGTTGCTGGTTCTTACCCGATGGACTTCTCCGTGGTGGGAGGCGCTCTCTTCTTTACAGCCACCGAGGGCAATAACCGCTACCTGTGGAAATATGCCCCCTGCGAAATATCGGACATAGCCGCTCTGAGCCAGTCCGATTGCTATCCCATCTACAACACTTATACCCAGGAACTGGAGATCACTTTCTCCAACCCGCCGGAAGGAGGGCAGTTAATCGTCAACGGCCAGCCGTTTCCCATTGGCAGCAGCCCGCAAACCATCACCCTGGCCGGCCTGGAAGCCGACGGGCAGCCCGTCACTGTGCAGGCTTACTTCGAAGAAGAATCAGGCTGTTCCTTTGAAGCCACCGCCCTCTTTACCGCCCCATCGCCCTGCAATACTCCCGAGGAGATCATAGCCTCCATGCAGGCCTACATTCAATCTCTGATCGATGCAGGTCTACTAAGCCCTACCGGCTCAACGGGGAATTGATCCGGATACTGGTACAGGGGGTACAGCCAGCCGGCCACCACCAGGCCAGGCTGGATGCCGTCGAGCTGCCCGAGGGTGTCTATTACTATAGCTTGCAGTCAAAAGGCCGGCGAATAACAAAACGTATGGTAATTGTGAAATAGCATTGAATTCAGGGTTTTGGCCCAGTGCTGAAAAACAGGCCGATTGACTCTTCGGCCAATTTTCATTAAATTGGCATAGCCTTTTTCACCTAAAACCCTGACCCATGGAGTTGTCTGTGCCCATAAACTCCCCCCATTTTCAGCTGGCCATCACCGCACTCACCGCCATTGCTCCCGATGAGGCCCTGGATGTGGCCTTATCCCTGAGCGCAACATCCGATATCCACCTGGAGCGGCTGAGCTGGGAGCTGCCTGATGTCCTGTCCTTGGCCGAGGCCGATGGCCTGGAGTTGCCACTCCACCTCTCCCGCGGCAGGTCCTGGAGCAGCCGGCAAAGGTTCCGGCCCTCCGGCAACGAGGAGGGCTTTGGCGAGATCCGCGGCAGCCTTTCTTATTTGCCGGAAGGCGGCAGCACTCTGCAATCCGTAGCGTGGAAGCAGTGGATCTCCATTTACTCCCGGGAAAGCGCCGATGAACGCGAACCGCTTTCCGATGAGCTCAGGCAGCGGCTGATCGAGGTGGTGAATGCCCACGAGCGCAACGGCCATATCTTCCTTTCCGATCACATCTCCTTTTTCAAAGACTACCTGAACATCCTCATTCCCGAACAGCTGGCGAGATTGTTATCCAGAGACTTCGGGCTGGCCGACGAGGAGCTGCCGGTGGACCCCGAGCTGTATCAGCTGTTCCGGCTGGGGCAACGCTCGTTCTTCGGCATCGACAAGCTCGAGCTTATAGCCGAGGAATACTGCAATGAAAGTGACGACAGATTTGACCCCGAAGCGCTGCAGGAAACCATCCATCCCGATGTGGGCCTCCTCTAACCTAAAACCAAACACCATGAAATGGGCCGCCAATTACGCCCTGGCGATAGAACTCAGCCGGGATTTTATCAACCTTGTACTCGATAAGTTCATCCAGTCTCTGAAAGCACAGCAACAGCACAGCTACTCCAAAAAGCTCGGCCTGTTCGGAAACTTTCAGGCCGAGCTCAGCCAGCTTTTTATTCCGGAGTTGGAAGACCCGGCGCCGGTGGGCGGCGGCGTGTTTACGGACCTGGACCTTATGGGAAAGTTCACCTTCCAGCTGTTCGGGTTCATCAACCTGAACAGCGATGTCCAGTTTTTACTGCGCGATGTCCTGATCGATTTTACGGCCACCCAGGCCGGTGCGCCCGATACGGTGGTTATCGCCTCCACTCCCACTACCCAGATACAGGTAAGTTTCCCAAATGCCAGTTTCCTCATCCGCTGGTTCCTGAACGGCATCATCGCACCCGCCGTCTCCTTTGGAGCATGGCTGGTTTTCCGCTTGTTACAAAAGGTAGAATTCAAACTCTGGAACCTGGTCAGCCATTTTGCCAAACTAGGCTTGAGCTTCAGCCCCAACTCGCCGCTGCTGACTGCCCAAAAACAGGTATCGCCTCATTCGCTGTTGCTGGCCTCCAGCTTTAACCTGTCCAGCCCGCTCATCGGCCAACCGGATCAACTGAAGAGTTTTCTCCCGAGCCAGGCCAACATCGGAGCGGTGGTTCATCAGGCCATCGCCAACGTAGGCGTCCAGCTGGCCTTCACCAAGGGTTGGGTGCCCAGGAACTTCAAGGTAAAAGGGTTTAGGATACACATCAACTCCATTGCTGTCCGTTTCAAAAGAGACACCATAGAAGCCTACGGCAGCATGAAGGCCAAAAAGGGAAGTTGCTGGTGCAGGGTAAAGGCCAGGATCACTTTCCGGGCGGGTGTAAAGCCACGCGTCGACATTTCACCGGCGGGGCAACCCTCGGCGGTATTCGAGTACGATGTGGATATCAACACCCGGATCTCCACCTCCGGTATGCTGGTGGTGATGGGAGCAATTTTACTCGCCCCGCTTTTTATGAGCCTGACCATACTGATGTCCAGCCTGATCAACGTCCTGCTGAGCAAGTTCCTGCCCTTCAACTGCCAGTTTCAGATCAATGGCGGATACCTCGATGTGGACGTCCGGTCCGTTAATTTTGCCGGCTTCATTCCTTTTCACATGCGCTTTGCCCTGCAGTTATCAGGTGAGGGCAATTACAGCCTGACGCCTTTCCAGCAATTTGTCCTGCCCGGCAACGTGCCGCTGAACGTGGGCTATTCCACGGAAACCATCAGCGTTCAGGAGGAGGAACTCAGGGCAGCCGTGCATTTGAGCTAAAAATTCCATGGGAGGGCCTTTATGGACTCTGACTGCCAGCCAATTTTTTTACCTTACAGGCCGTTAGTTTTTCCTATATGGCAGACAAGCCCGGACATACCGCCCTGGACCAAAAGGAGTTTGAACGCCTGTTCAAAACCCACTTTGCCTATCTGTGCAAGTTCGCGCGCCAGTACATTCCCGATGAAGATACCGCCCAGGACATTTGCCAGGGCGTGTTCATCCGCCTGTGGGAGAAGCGGGCGGAGATGAACCCCCGGAAATCCATCAAATCGTACCTGTTCACGGCCGTGCGCAACCGCTGTCTCAACTACATTCGCGACCATAAAAAATACCGCAGCCGCATCCTGGACCTGGAGTGTGGGGAGATCGACTTTGCTTCCGAGGACGAGGATCACTTCGCCGAAGCGGAACTGCGCGCCCGCATCGAACAGGCGCTGGATAGCCTGCCGGAAAAGTGCCGCCTCGTCTTTGAGATGAGCCGCTACCGGCAAATGAAATACCAGGAGATCGCCGATGAACTGGGCATTGCCCTGAAAACCGTGGAGGCCCATATGTCCAAAGCGCTGAAAGCGTTAAAAGAAGCACTGCGGGATTACCGGGTGGTATTGGCCTTGCTGATGATGTTGTTGTGGGAGGCTTTGAAATGACTTGAGCTGGCAAGGTTGTTCGTAAAAACTGTGGCAGGCCTGCCCAGACGAGCCTGTACCGGGCAGGAAGAACGCAAGCCTATACGACAGCCTGAAAGCTCAGCCCGGGGCAACGCCCCGGTGTAAAGGGCCCCCAATAGGGTAAGCAGGCTGTAGGCCTGCCACAGCTAAAAAAAATTTCGACACACCTAAGGGTAAGCCGCCTTTAAAGTGTATATAAACCGAACGACGATCAAAAATGGCAAAAGACAACCTCCATAGCAAATACGAGCAGCTCGCCACCAGGTACCTGAGCGGCAACGCCAGCGATGCGGAGGTGAAGGAGTTGGAGGAGTGGGTCAGCGCCGATCCGGAGAACAAGCGCAGCTTCATGGCCTTCAAGAAGGCCTGGATACTGGCCGGCGCGCAGCAATCCGAATCCGCAGCTGATACGGAAAAGCGATGGGAAGAAACCTCCGCCCGCCTCTTCGGCGAAGGCAAGGTGGCCAGCCTGCGCCCCAGGGCCTTTCCGCGCCGCTGGCTGGCTATCGCCGCCACCGTAGCGCTACTGGCGGTGGTGGGCATCGCCCTTTTCCTGCGGCCCTGGGCCGGCCAGGAGATGATGGTGGAAGCAACCGATGCCCCGCAGAAGATAGAGCTGCAGGACGGCAGCCAGGTGATCCTCAACCGGGGTTCTTCCCTGTCCTATTCCTACGACAAAAAAACATCCGTGCGGAAGGTGGAACTGAAAGGTGACGCCTTTTTCGAGGTGGCCCGCAGGGAGGAAGAACCCTTTATCGTGCAAACCCCGCTGCTGGAAGTCGAAGTACTCGGCACCTCCTTTTACGTGGATGACCGCGCCGGGCAGGTGGAAGCGCAGGTAGCGGTGGAGTCCGGCAGGGTGGCCGTGCGGCATGGCGGGCAGGAAGTGATACTGGAAGCCAACGAGATGGCGGTATTGCAGGGCAATACGCTGGAGAAACAGCAAGTTTCCAATGACAACTTCCGCGCCCTGAAGACCGACACTCTCACTTTCGACAACACCCGCCTGGAAGAGGTGGTAGCTACGCTCAACCGGCATTATCAGGCCGACATCCGCATCGGCTCGGAGGAGTTGAAAGACTGCCCGCTCACGGCTACTTTCAGCAATAGATCGCTCGAAGCGGTATTGTTGATACTGGAGTCTACCTTCGAACTGGAGGTGCGCCGCGAGGGCAATAGAACGGTGTTGAGGGGAAGTTGCGAGAAAGAGGAAAGATGATGTTTATAGGAGCTACCCGGACAGGTTTTCTTAGATAGCGCAACTCCTTTATTCAATGCTGTTTTTTATCCTGTAAATTCCCCGCCGTCCAGGCGGGCAAAATCCTGTTCATCCTGTAAATCCTGTCCAAAAACACGCACTACCACTTCACCTAAAAATTACATTAAAAGGCTTCATCATACGTAAACAAAGGTAAAAACACCAGTGGCATTTCACTCATTTTAAACTCATTAACCATCATTTCATATCCTGAAAATGCGCTTTTCACCCAAAAACTTCCCTCTACTGTTCCTCGCCCTAAGCTTCGCCGGTGCGCTGGCGGCCCAGCAGCGCATCACCATTCAGGAAGAATCCATCCGGGTGGGGCAGTTGCTGGAGGAGATCGGCCGCCAGGCGGGGGCCAATTTTGCGTATAACTCCCAGGTGGTGGATACGGATGCGCTACTGTCCTTCCAGATACGGGAAGCTACGCTGGAAGAAAGCCTGCAATTGCTCTGCGACAAGCTCCGGCTCAGCTACCGCCTCGTAGAGGGGCAGGTGGTGCTGAGCGCCGCGCCGGAAGCCCCTAGCCAGCGGTTCACGCTGAGCGGCTTCCTGGCCGACCGCTCCACCGGCGAAGTGCTCATCGGGGCGGCAGTGGCCATCAAGGGGACCTTGCAGGGCACTTATACCAACGAATTCGGCTACTACTCGCTGAGCCTGAAGCGAGGGGCCTATACCATTTCCTATTCCTACATCGGCTATGAGCCGGTGGAGGTAGAGGTAAACCTGAATGAGAATACCCGGCATTCGGCATCCCTGCCCCCGTCCTCCGTCGCCCTGCCGGAGGTGCTAGTCGGCCGGCAGCTGCCGGGCCTGTCCCGCCAGTCTTCGCCCGATGTTTTGGTACTGGAGCCGGACAAGCTGAACAATCTCCCGGAGTTCGCGGGCGAATCCGGCCTGGTCAAAGGCTTGCAGAGCCTGCCCGGCATGCAGGTGCACAGCGACGGCTCGGCCTTCTTCTACGCCCGCGGCGGCGAGCGCGACCAGAACCTCATCATCATCGATGACGCGCCCATCTACAACCCCTCCCACCTGCTGGGCTTCTACTCGATGGCCATTCCCGAATTCACCCAAAAGGCCACGGTATATAAAAGCGCCCTGCCGGCTTCCATGGGCGACCGCCTGTCTTCCATTATCAG
>CAYVVK010000065.1:0-15358 GCA_964454855.1 uncultured Phaeodactylibacter sp.
CAGGGCGTAGCCGGTGAGGACGCTCACCTTGCCCTCCTCGCGGTTCTGCCGCCACCAGTCGTTGATCTCTCCGAACACCTGTTCCTGTTTTTTCCAGCGGTATACCGGCAGGCCGAAGGTGGATTCGGTAATAAAGGTGTGGCACTTTACCGGCTCGAAGGCCTCCGCCAGGCCGTCGTCTTCGAGTTTGTAATCGCCGGAAGCCACCCAGGCCTCTCCCTTATGTTCTACCCTGATCTGAGCGGAGCCCAGGATGTGGCCGGCGGGGTGGAAGGAGAAATGCACCCCGTTGATGGCCCTTGTCTCCCCAAAACGGACGGTATCGATATTGACATTGCCGAGCCGGTAACGGATCACCGGTTTGGCTGATTCGGTGCACAGGTAATGCCGGTGCCCCCAACGGGAGTGGTCGGCATGGCCATGGGTGATCAGGGCCCGCGCCACGGGCTTCCAGGGGTCGATAAAGACGTCAGCGGCAGGGCAGTAGATGCCTTTTTCGGTAAATTCTAATAGCGCCATATGGGATTGGAACAATCAGCGCCGCCTTTGGTTCTGTTGGGCCTCGAAGGCCGGGCGGGTGCTGGCCGTGTCGTAGATGATCTTCATCCTGCTGATCAGGCCGTCCTCATCCCACTCGAAGAGGTCGACGCAGTCGAAGCGAACCTGCTGGCCATTCGCCAGGGCCCATTCATAGATGAAGTTGACGGCCGAACGCCGGCCGCCGGGTTGGTGATAGGTGTTCAGCAGGGTGATCTTCGAATTGCTGCTGTCGGAAAGAAGTGCGTGGTAGAATTCCCGGGCGGGCTTTTCGCCGTAAAGAGGGGAGTGCACGATAGCCTTTACGGAAAAAAGGCCGGTAATTTGTTCGTAATCGCCGTTCTCCAGTCCCTGCAGGTAGGCTCTGATGGTATCGTCCATAATACTTATTTAGGAAGTGTAAAGTAGAAGGTAGCTCCCTCGCCAGGCCGGGATTCCACCCAGATCTTTCCGCCGTGCTGTTCCACTACCCGTTTGCACAGCGACAGGCCGATACCGGAGCCCGCATAGTACTTCTTGCTGTGCAGCCGCCGGAAGAGCAGAAAGATCTGGCTGTGGTATTCCTCCTTGATGCCTATTCCTTCGTCGCGGATGTAAAACTGCCAGAAGTGCTCCTTGTCTTCTGCGCCGATCTTTACGCTGGGCGGTTCCCCTTCCTTAGAGAATTTGATGGCGTTTGAAAGCAGGTTCTGGAACAGCTGGCTGGCCTTTGTCCAGTTGGCCCTGATTATCGGCAGCCTGTGTTCGGCCTCGATCTCTGCTTTCTTTTCGGCGATCAGGCCGCTCAGGGAGGTGGTGACGGCACTCAGCAGATGATTCAGGTCGATCAGTTGCAGCTCTTGAGCATTGGTATTGAAGCGGGAGTATTCCAGCAGGTCCTCGATGAGCGTGTTCATGTTGGCAGCACTGGAAGCGATGAAATGGAGGTAGGCCCGGGCGTCCTCATCGAGCTTTTCGCGGTATTTCTGTTGCAGCAGTTGAGAGAAGCTATTGATGGTCCGTACGGGTTCGCGCAGGTCGTGGGAGACCGTATGGGCAAAATTTTCGAGTTGCAGGTTGGAGTCGACGTATTTTTTGAGCTTCTGGTTTTTCTTGTCCAGTTCGCGCAGTTTTTTCTGCAATTCCTGCTGGGTGCGCTTCAGCTCGGTAATATCCCGGATCACGGCGATGGCCTCTTCATCGTTGATGGCGCTGATGCGGGATTCGAAGTAATGGATCTCACCATCTACGTGCAGAGGGTATTCAAAAGGTTGTACCTTTCTGGTTTTCAGGGCCATTTTCAGGTTTTTCATGATGGCCTGGCTGAGATAGGGCGGCAGTACGCTTTGCAGGTTTTTATTTAGAAATTCTTCAGGGTCGGCATAGAGGTTAATGTTCTCTTCCTGCGAAGCGAAGTAATCGAGGAAGATCCCCTCCTTGCTGATCCGGAATTTAAGGTCTGGCAGAGCATTGAGTATGGCCTTCAGAATGGCCTCACTTTCCTGATGGGTAGTTTCGGGTGTCGGGGAAATACCTGTATTTGCGATCGCCGGCTGTGCAAAAAGGAAATTGCAGAGGCTTTGGCTATAGGCCTGAATGAAGGGCAGCCGCAAATCCCGGCTGCCTTCGGAAACTCCTGGAAAGTACAGGGCCAGCACGGCTCTGAGCTGCCCATGGGTAAGGAGCGGGTAAAGTTCCAGCGTACTGCCGGGAAAGCCGGAGGAGAAGCCGTAAGGCCGCTTCCCGGGGCTTTCGGCCGTCCATCCCTCATCGGGCAGGCTGTCGAGGAAGCCTGCCGGCAGCTCATCCAGGGCTATCTTCCCGGATGATGCCTTTGCTTCTTCTTTCTGAAAGGAATACCATAGGCTGAGGAACGGGCCTTCGCCCAAGGTGTAAAGGCGTAAAGCAGAGAGTTGCAGCGCCTCACAAACAATAGCGAACGACTGCTGCAGGGCGCCATCCGGGCTCTGGCTATTTTGCAGGGCTCGGATAGCAGCCAGGGCCCCTGTCAGGGCAGAAGGGCTCATTTCATTCGATTCACCGGCTTGGAGCGATTTGGCCATGGTTTAAGCTTCGCAGGCGCATTATTGCGATAGTTGAAATTACAAAAGTATATTATCTTTGGATATAGATAGGGAGGTTTTTTCCCTTTTGCAACTCCCGGCATGATTCCCCGTTTAAATTTATCGAAATACCCAAACATAACTCGATGGAAGGCGTTCCGGTAATATTTCTGGCATTTGCTGATGACAAGGATGATCATCTGCCGTACCTGCAGCAGGAGGCGGAGGACATTTACCTCGAGCTCACCCCCCTGCAGAACCGCCAGCACATTCAGGTGTACCGGGACCAGCATGCGGATATCAAAAAGATTTATCACTACCTGACGGATTATAAAGGGCGGGTCGCCATTTTTCACTATTCCGGCCATGCGGACAGCCGCCGCCTTCGCTTTGAAGGCCAGGACGCCGATGCTTCCGGTATTGCCGAAAAGCTGGCCCGGCAGCCGGAGCTGAAGCTCGTTTTCCTCAACGGCTGCTCCACCCGGGAGCAGGTGGATTATCTGCTGGAGCTTGGTGTCCCCGCCGTCATTGCCACCACGGTAAAAGTGGAGGATGAAATGGCCAGAGACTTTGCCGGCCAGTTCTATAAAGCCCTGGCCAAACCGAAGACTACGATCGAAGAGGCCTTTGCCAGTGCGTCCAGCCTGGTTCGTTCGCTGCGGCAGTTCTCACCTTCTCTACACTACCGCGGTATTGACCTGGAGCCGGAAGGAACAGGGGATGGCCTGCCCTGGGGCCTGTACCTTGGGGGCGCAGAAGGCAGCGCAGAAGCCAGGGCCGTGCTGGACTATCAGCTGCCGCTGGACAACCACCGGGAGATCATCGTCTGGGGAACGCCCGAATATACCGCAAACGCTCCCAAGCTGAACGAGAACCTGGTGATGAGCCTGTTCCAGGAATTCAGTAAGTCCAATGAAGAGATCAGAAAGTGGAAGGAGTTTTTCGGGCAGTTCGGCAGCATCGAGTACAAAGCCGTGCGGGCCGCCCTGATCAATATTTTTCCGGCGCCGATCGGCCAGCAATTCCGCAAGCTTGTTTTCGGCGAGCAGGAAAATGTCAGCCAGCAGGCCGGCGGAGAACGCCTGCAGCAGATCGTCAATACCTATGATGTGCTGGTACGCTTCCTCTTCTTTATTATGTTGTCTCAGTTGTGGGATGCGGTACATGCCCGAAAAATAAAGAGTATTCCTTCCGAATTTTTTGATGAGTTTGAGATGTACCTTTCCCTGCGGCCCTCAGAAGTGCGGGTTTACAATTTCATCAAGCTTATCCGCATCATTCATAATATCTTCCTCCACAAAGACAATCAGGTGGAACCCTTTATCCGGGAACTGAGCAGCCTGAAGGCGGCCTTCGAAGAGGGGCAGGCCGGGGAAGGAGCGGCTTCCAGCCGGGCCTTTTATGAGGCGCATCTGTTTTTGGAGGACATCAAGCACAAACTGCCCATAGAGGCCCCGGAGGAAGAGATGAAGAGCCTCTGCCTGCAGGGCGAGCAGCATCTGGCCGTCATTTTCACCCACCTGGGTTTCTGCCTCAACTACAAGCTGCTGACGGTAAAGTCCATAGAATATCAGAAATCCCGTTTTGAAAAGGAGGATTACCTGCTCAAACTTGTCAATCAGTATCGCATCATCGAAGGAATAGAAGATACACAGCTGTTTTCCGACCTGCCCACAGAGAGCCGCTCGGTTATACTCCTGCGCGATGCCGGAAATTTTTCCGAGACCCTCAGCCTTTCGCCCTTTATCATCGATGAAAATGCACTGAAGGGCGCTCAGAAATCCAAGCTTTATTTTTTCCACCACCTGGAACAGGATGCAGCGGGAAAGCCGGCCTTCCACTTTCAGTTTACCGACCAGCTGGATCAACGGCCCGGGGCGGAGGGGCCATCGCCCGAAAAGCCCATTCGGGTTACGGAAGAGCATTTTCCCGACATCTATCGCCTGTTTGAGTATTTCCTGAAGAGCATGCGCAATGCCCAAAACAATCCCAAGGTCACTTATGTCGGATAAAGCACCATCGCCATTCAAATTTCTTAACCCCTACAGACGGGGAGATGCAGATATCTTCTTCGGAAGGGATCAGGAGGTAGAACAGCTCTATCAGTATGCTTTTCAAACCAACCTGCTGCTGGTCTACGGCCAGTCTGGCACCGGCAAGACCAGCCTCGTGCAGTGTGGCCTGGCGGGCCGCTTCCAGGAATCCGACTGGCTGGACCTGCACATCCGTCATAACGGCGACATCAATGCCTCCCTGAAAACGGCCATCCGGGAAAAAATGGAAAGCCCGCCGAAGGAAGATGCCAGCTCCCTGCAACTGCTGTTTAGCTTGTATCTCGACTACCTCCGCCCCATCTACCTCATTTTCGACCAGATGGAAGAGCTTTTTATCCTGGGAGAAGAGCAGGAGCAGCAGGATTTTATAGAAGACATACTGAAAATACTGGGCCTGGGCAAAGCAGGAAACGAGAAAGAGCAGCGCCTGTTGGATGCCGTGGCCGCCGGTGCTCTGCCCTGCAAGGTGGTCTTTATCATCCGGGAGGAATATCTGGCCTACCTGTATGCTTTCGAAAAAGAGGCCGATGCCCTGTTCCGCAAGCGCCTGCGGGTGGAGCCCATGAGCAAGGGCAATGCCCGGCGGGTGATCGTGCAGACGGCTCAGCGAAGGGCACAGTTGCTGGCGCCGGTTTCCGATACCATCGCCGAAGCCATCGTGGAGGCCGTTGCGGAACGGGAGCGGGTGCGCCTGCCCTACCTGCAGGTTTTCCTCGACTATTTGTACCGAAAGGCGCCGGTGGAGGATCGCAAAACGGTTTTCGATGCCGACACGGTCCGGGAGCTCGGCAAGCTCGGGGATGTGCTGGCGACTTTTCTGGAAGAACAGCTGCGGGGTTTTGAACTGGAGGGCTTTGGCGCTACAGGACAGGCTGTCAGCTTTCTGAAGGCTTTTGTCTCGCAGAAGGGTACCCGCCGCCCACTACCCCGGCAGGAACTCCCGGAGGCATTGCCAGGCTATAGTGAAGAGGATATTCAGGTGATGCTGGAATTCTTCGAGGAGCGCCGCATCCTCCACCCCATGGAAAACGAGCAATACGAACTGGTGCACGACAGCCTGGCCGCCAAACTCTTTCGCATGGAGGCTCGCACCGTGGAAATGCCGGAACCGGAGATGCAAGAGTTCCCACAACAGCTTTTCCCCGGCCTGCTGCCCTACCGGCAGGAACAGGCTGCCGTCTTTCCCGGCCGTGGGCAGGAGATACAGGAGCTCTTCGATAAGATCGTGAATGACCTGAGCGGCTCAATAACCCTCATCTATGGCCCTACGGGAGTGGGGAAGACCTCCCTGGTGCAGGCCGGGCTTTTGCCGCGCATGCAGCAGTTGTTTCCCTGCCAGCTTATTCATTGCGGCACTACCCTTTCGGAAGGCGGGAAATGGGAGTCTGTCTATTCGGCGCCCCCCGCCGAAGAGGAAGAAGAAAGCCGCATTCTGGAGATCGCTTTTGGCCGCCCCGGGGCCATGGAAGGCCAGCGGCGCTTTCTGTTTTTCGACCAGGTGGAGGAATGGTTCCTGCACCTCGGTGAAGAGGCGCTCGCCAACTTGTATGGCCATCTGCGGCGGGCCTTTAAGCAGGACCGGGCCTGCGGGCTTATTTTCATAGTTCGGGAAGAATATTTCTCCCACCTTCCTGCCTTTCAGGCCAGGGTGCCGGAAATACTGGAGCGGCAGTACCGGCTGGAGCCGATGAAGGAAAAACAAGCCCGGGCCCTGACGGCAGAATTGCTGGGCCTTCTGGGCATGGAAGAAGACAGGCCGCTGCACGCGCAGGTCATGAAAAACATAATGGGCCGGGAAGGCGAGGCCAACCTCAGCTTATTGCAGGCTCACTTCCTTCGGATACAACAACAGCTGGTAGGCCATGAGTAAACTCTCCGATATATCGAAAGCCATTAGCGGGCTCATTTCCCTGGACGCCTTCGTGGAAGCGGAACTGGCGGCTCTGGAACAGCAGTATGGCAACTCGGCCCGGGAAGCCGGCGAGGCGGTGCTGGAAAAGCTGGCGCCGGACAATGGGCTTCCGGAGGTAGCCACCGAAAGAGAACTGGAACAGCAACTGGCGGAACAAGGTATGGCTCCGGCCAGGGTAAAGCAGTCGATCGCCGCCCTGCTGATCGCCGGCCTGCTGAGCCGTACTTCTTCAGGTGGGCTGCGCTTAGGCAGCAATGTCCTGGCCGGCGTTCTGGCGGAACGCTTCCGCGGCCAGCGCAGCCTGCGCCGCGAAATGGAAGGGCTCATCCGGGAGAAGCAGCAGCGCGCTGAGCTGCTCTCTGAAAAGGAGCTGAACCGGGTGGCGCCGGTATTGCCTTCCCTGAACCTGACGGAAGAAGAACGGGAGTTCGTAAGCAGGAGCGAGCGGGCGGTAAAGCGGCGCCGGTGGGCTCTGTGGGGCGCGGTCATTGCCCTGATACTGCTCTTGTCCTGGCTGTCCTGGAACTGGTATTATGAATCGGTAGAAGCCCAGCAGGCCAGGGATATTGCAGAACGGAAAACCGAGGAAGCACTCGACAGTGCAGCGGTAGCCCAACAACTTCGCCTGGAAGCCGAGAAACTGGCTGCCTCCCTGAGCGTGGAGAGAGATAGTTCCGAGGCCCGCCGCATTCGGGCGGAACTCAGCGAAAAGGAGGCTCAGTTGCAGGCCTTGCTGGCCCGGCAGGCCGCCCGGCGGGCTAAAGAACAGGAGGCGATCGCTCTTCTCCTGGCAGACACCCTGCGCATGCAGCTGGACACGGTCAGGAAATACCGGGCCCTGGCAGAGGCCGGCCGGCAGGCGGCCGTGGATTCCGCTGCCGCCGCAGAAAGCGCCCGGGAACGGGCCGAAGCCCTGGCCCTCATCCTAAAATCGCGCAACATTGCCCTGAGCGTGCCGCAGTTGCCGGAAGACAGCGTGGAGCGCAAGGCGGTGCTGGCCTACCAGGCCTATGCCGTGAACCGGGATAGCCGCCTGGGGAATGTGTACAACAGCGATGTGTATAAGGCACTGAACCATGCCCTGCGGGTACTGTGGGAAAAGCGCGGTTTTTCCAATCCCAACATTCGGCCAACCCTCCACAGAGAAGCAGTGACAAGCATTGTAAGAGGCCCCCGGGGCAGTGAGGGCGAGCAGTATTTTTCCGCCGGCACAGATGGTAATGTGAGAATATGGGGTGGCCTGAACCAGCAGGGGGGTAAGCCGAATTCTATGGACATCTGGCTTGGCCTGGCGGATTTTACAGGCGAGCATTTAGAAAAGGACAGCAGTTATAAGAATTTCTTTCCCGAGATAGTTCAGGCCATGGCGGGCAGCCCGGATGGCCGCTGGCTCCTGATTTGCCCCCGCCTGGACAGGGTGGCCCTGCTCGATAATCAAAAGGGTTTACGGTACGAGGCCAAATACCCCAGCCGCTGGGGCGCCACGGGGGCTCTGTTCCTTCCCGAAGAAAGAGCTTTTCTGATCGTTGGCCATGCCGGCAATGTATTGAAACTCCGAGTAGATGAACCCACCGCAGAGCCGATGCGGCAGTTTAAAGAAGATCAGCCCTTCCTGGCGATTGCCCGGAACGGTAACACCCTTTATCTGCTGGATCAGCAAGGCCATCTGCGAGCCGGGCCGTTGAACGGACTACCAACTTCCGTCAATGGGTTGCAGCATAGGGGAAGTGGCTATACCATATTCGCCGTGAAAGATGGTTTTCTGGCCTGCGGCGAACGTACGGGAGCAGTGGTTTTATCCTTGGAGGAACCGTCTGCAGGCCCGGACAGAGCGGCCTACGCCAACCAATGGCACCAGGCAGCGGTAACTGCCATGCAGTTTAGCCCCGGCGCCCGATGGCTGGCCAGCATTTCCCGGGATGGCGTACTGCGCATCACGGATGTCCCGCGCTTCTTCAGAGAGTCGTCTACCTATCAGCCCATTTTGCTTGATATGAAGGACGTTCACGCCACCGCCGCCTGCTTTTCCGCCGATAGTAAAGAGCTCCTGGTGGGAACTAAAGATGGCAGCATCCACCGTTTCTACCTAGAACCGGAGGAGTACGCCCGGAAACTTTGTCAGCTCTTGAACCTGGAAGGGGATGATGTGGACTGGCGAACACCCTGGCAAAAAGATTTTCAGGAAAAAAGCGCACCGAAAACCTGCTATTGAACGGGGCCTAAAAAGACAAAATATGCGATTCTGTTTTATCATTGCCTTGACGGCCGTTTTCTATCTGCCCCTGCCGGCGCAGCCTTCGGATTGCGGCCAGAAGATCGTTCAGGCTTCCCGTCTGTATGAGGAGGGCCGCTTTGAGGAGGTGGGGCAATTACTGGACGGTTGTCTTAAGGCAGAAGGTTTGTCGGCCAATGAACGGGCCCGGGTGGCCTTCTATCTGCACCGCGTTTATAATGCGCAGGGGAAGTTTGCAGAAGCAGACTCCATCCGTCAGTACGCCATCAGAGAAGGGATTGCGGAGTATAAGCCCGGAGACAGGAAGGAGATTGAGGGTGGCCTGATGTCCGGCATGATGGCCTTCCTCCTGGACAACAGCGGCTCTGAAGCCGTAGCCCAGGCGCGCAGCAGCCTGCCCCTGCGCCCGGAAGAAGTGGTGGGGAACCTGGAAGTGCTGATCGATACCGTCCGCCTGCGCCCTGCTCTCAAAGTGGAAGCTCTGGAATTGCTTACCGAGGCCTACCTGCAGCTGGGCCTCCCCGAAAAAGCAGACGATGCCTTCCGGAAAATATACCCCTTGCGCCCTCAGTACGAAGCGGGGGGCGGCCGCAGTTTGAACTACCGGCAGTTCGCCAGCCGCTACGCTTCCGAACCTCGCTATTCCTTTGGCCTGGGTGCCGGCCTACATACGATGAAACCTTACCATACTGACGTTTTCAGCCCGTCCGGTGTACAGATCAAGCAGGAAAAATACCAGACGCGCTACAATCCGCACGTAGCACTGCAGTTCTCTCATATGCCGGTGAGCGTAAGAAAAATGATAAAGTGGGAGTATCTCTTTACGCTGGGGTATGTGGAAGACAGTTACGAATATGAAGGCCAGTACGGGAATGTGTCCGGCCCAATTGGCGGCCCGCAGGAAGCGGCCGTTACTTTTAAGGAACGACAACGGAAATGGAGCCTGGGAGGGATGCTGCAGTTCTACCTGCCCAACCCCTTTAGAAAGCGTACAGCCGCCGCCGGCCCGGGAAGCTATCAGCTGCGCCCTGGGGAAGGGGAACCCTTGTTCATTCAGGTGCTGCGCCGGATGGAACCCTACCTGGCTTTAGGGCTCGGCGGCCAGCGCCTCAACTATGCTCGCATGGAGGAACCCGCCATCCTTTACGAAGAAGGCAGTGCACTAGTCGAAGAAGACATCCGGCTGGCCTACCGGGAGAATTTCTTCCATGGCCTGCAAAGCGATGCCGGCCCGGCGCAGCGTACGGAATATACCTACAGCCTGCTGGGCCGCCTGGGCCTGAAATACCGCTCCAACCGCTGGTTCTACTTTATCGAAGGGGGCTACGCCTGGACCCCCGTCAATATGGTGGCCGCCGATGCCCGCGCCGCCAACAGCACCCTGGTGGAAGATTTCAGCTACCTGGACAATGACCTGCGCCAGCACCATCTTGGAATATCGGCAGGCATCGGGTATTCCCTCTACTACACCGTCAAAATCCGATGACATGAGAAAATTATGCTTTTTGATACTGGCTGCTTATTTGTCGGCCCTTTCCTGCGCGGGCGACAATGGGCCTTCCTGTTTCGGAGATATCCTGCTTCCCGGCCTGTCCGCCAGCCTGGAAGCCACCGGCCTGCTGCGGCTGGGCCAGCCTTTTCAGCTCAAAGTGCGGGTCGTAGCTTTAGCGCAGGTGGGTTTATTGGTTGATTAAGTTTCGCCCAATCAAACACTTCAACGAACAACCACCTCTCCGGGCCGCCCGTATGCAGAATGCGTTTGCCGCCGATGGTGGTGAGGGTGGCGATATTCTGCGTAACCGTTTTTTCTTCCGAGTAAATTGGGCACTGTAATTTAAGGGAATAACTACTGCCGGGCAAGTGAAACAGCAGGCGTAGAAACTTTTGTCAATTTTTTTCCCCTATCAGGCCCGCTAATGCCCGCCCAGTTCCTATATTTAGGCAGAAAAACCAGCCTCACCCGAACAACAAAAACAGAGCGTATGAAAGCCGCCAACCTCATTCTCACCGCCTTATTCGCCCTCTTCGCTTTCTTTCAGTTCAATGATGCAGATCCCTGGGGCTGGGTAGCCATGTACGGTTTTGTGGCCGCCGTCTCAGCTTTTGCGGCCTTCGGGCGCTACAACCTGTACATCATCTATCTGGGCCTGGCCGCTGTGCTCATCTGGATGGCCACGCTGCTGCCCGATTTCATCAACTGGATCAATATGGGCATGCCTACCATTACCGGCTCCATGAAGGCCGAACAACCCCACATTGAGCTGACTCGGGAATTCCTGGGGCTGCTGACCTGTGGCCTGGCGCTGGGCTGGCACTGGTGGAAAGGGAGAGCGAAGGCGGAAGTGGGAAATCGGAAGTCGGAAGTGGGAAGCTGAAGCCGAGCGCAGGGGATGTAAAGCCAGAGGCTATCATTTTACCCTTAGGGATAAAGCCGAGATCCATATTTACTGCGTATCTTAATCGAAAAAGCATGCACCGCCTTTTTCCACTCCTTTTCCTCTTTGCCTTTGCCGGCTGCCAATCCGGTACTTCTAACTCTTCTGAGCCCGAAACAGCTTCCCCGCCTCAGGCGGAAGCCCTTTCCTTTGACGGCAGGCCGCTTTACCCTCCCGCAGAAACAGAGGCTTCTCTTCGCAAAAAGGACAGCCTGCTCGCCATCGCCCGCCAAAACTATGGGGCGGATTCCATCAGCCTGGAAAACATCATCTGGCTGGGGCGCCGCACTGCCTACCTGTCGCGCTATCGGGAAGCCATCGACATTTATACCCGCGGGCTGGCGCTGCATCCGGAAGCGCCGGAGCTCTACCGCCACCGCGGCCACCGCTATATTTCCACCCGGCAGCTCGAAAAAGCCATTGCTGACTTCGAACGGGCGGCAGCTCTGGCGGAAGGGCGGCCTGTTGAGATTGAGCCGGATGGCCTGCCCAACAAGCTGAACATTCCCCTGTCGTCCCTGCAGTTCAACATCTGGTACCACTGGGCGCTGGCCTACTACCTGAAGGGCGATCTTGAAAAAGCCGCTGAACTCTACGAGCAGTGTATGGACTACTCCACCAACCCGGACCTGCTGGTGGCCACGGCCGACTGGCTGTATATGACGTACCGCCGCCTGGGCGACAAGGAAAAGGCCGCCGCCCTGCTGGCAGCGGTGCCGGACAGCCTGGAGATCATCGAGAATGCGTCCTATTTCCATCGCCTGCAGATGTACAAGGGCCAGCTGGCGCCGGAAGATCTGCTGGATCTCAATAATCCGGACCCGGAGCGGCAGCTGGACATCGTCACGCAGGGTTATGGCGTGGGGAACTGGTACTTGTATAACGGGGAAGAGGAGAAGGCGAGGGCTGTTTTCGGGAAAATACTGGAAACGGAGTACTGGCCGGCTTTTGGGTATATAGCGGCTGAGGCGGAGTTGGCCGGGAAATAGACTATATAAAGGGATTTTCCGACTTTGTAGCTTCATGGAAGTGGTTAGTTTTAGCGGTACCTTAGAACCATGTTGGTAAAGACCATTCGGTTATAGCTGGCTATCCGCGTATTCTGCTCGAATAGCAAGGTGTTCTCGGCGATTAAAGAAAAAGCAATATATTAGCTTTCTGAAACAGCAGGCTAATATGTTAAAGGTCGAGGAAATTAAAAGAGTCTACAAAAGCACTGACAAGGAGGTAAGAGGATATTATATTGAATTCAATGACGGGCAAAAAATTCATCTGACTAAAAGAAGGACCATTATAGCGTTATTAATACTGGTCAAATATGGAGAAGGAACAGAAGCAGATTTAGCAAAAGGCTCCAGTAAGATACCGGAAATTAGAAAGATTTTAAAAGGTAAAATTCCTGATGAGTACATTCAGGATTATTATGGAGATGCAAATAAGCCTTACAGTGAACTATGGAATGAAGAGGGTTTTACATTTATTGATAATTTAAAGGGTGGAAGAAGGTGGAAAAGTCAAAAATACACCTTAAGAAAGGAAGACCATCCAAAATTATTTTCAGTAGCAAAGAAAGCTTTTCGAAGGGTGCCGAATTCTCAGGAAAAAGAAGAGATTAGGAAAAATCAAAATAATCGATGTAATTTATGTGGAGTAGGAATTGTGGAAAAAAGTAAATTGAAGAGGAGTACTTTTGCTAAAGATAGAAGAAGAGAGGTCTTTGATCACCGGAAACCTGTAGAAAAAGGTGGGGGTAGCACAATTGATAATTTTCAGGCTCTTTGTTTCTATTGCAATAAAAGCAAATGGCAAATATGTAACATCTGTTCAATTGATGGTTGCGATAAAAATTGTGCATTAAGGAACCCAGAGTCAAGCAAGATTATTTCTCCCACAAAAGAAAATATATCAGACCTTCTCGCGGATAGGGATAAATTCAGTGATGAATAGGTTTTCAGTAGAGAAAAGTATATCTCGAAAAATAGATTTAATGACTGGAGGACAAACAGCATTAGCTAATTGTTTTATGGCATTTGTTCTCGAAACAGGAAATTCAAAATCATCTGGGAATCCCATTAATCTTGTGATTTCAACCAAACTAATATGTCTTCTTTCTCCCGAATAAACAGGAATCATTGCGCCTCCTCCACTAACACTTACGGCAAAAGTAGGAAGCGGTTTGTCAATAGAAAGGGCCCTAATACCACTAGATCGAATTTGAAAAATGCAATTATTCAAGTCAATATTTTTATCAACTCTTTCGAGCATTTTTCTTGTTTTAGGTACTTCAAAAGGAATATCTTCCAAGGTAATTTTGCCAGTGTACAAGTCTATGTATGTATTCCATTTTTTAGAAATGGGAATTGAATAATCGTTGGGCTCGATAATCGATCTGAAACTTCTTTTCTCAGTTCTTTTCTTGGTGAAATTAAAACCGAAAACTCTTAAGTCTTTTCGAAATCCGACGATATAAACCCTATTCCTAGATTGTGGAACGCCAAAGTTTGAACTGTCCAGAATTTCATAATATGAATCATACCCGAGTTCGTCGAGGTTACTTAGAATAGTCTTGAAGGTGCTGCCTTTTTCTATTCTCGTAAGGTTGGGGACATTTTCCAAAAATACTATCTTAGGATGACTGTGTTTTATAATCTCTGCAATCTTGAAATATATTAGCCCCCGTGAATCTGTAAAACCTTTTCTTTTTCCCGCGATAGAAAAAGGTTGACAAGGGAACCCTGCACAGATAATATCTACACTTGGAAATTCATTTGAATTAATATCATATATGTCGTACTTATTGTAGCCTTCTCCATAATTCGCATGATACGTTTTCTCGTTTTCAGGATTGACATCACAGGAGTACAAGCATTTTCCACCAAAGGAATCTAAGGCTATTCGAAAACCTCCTATTCCAGCACATAAATCTGCATATGTAAATTTTGCTTTCATGGCACGTAAGGTAATTAGTTCGACAAATATAAGCAACACTATGTCAAAAAACAAAATAAATGTGTGTTGAAATATGATAACACAATTTAGTTAACATATAAAACCAATTTGTTTTATCGTTCTTTGCTATCTTTGTGTAGTAAAATCCAATACATTAAATGAATAGGATAAAAGCTATACTGGAAGAACAAGGAAGGACACAGGCATGGTTGGCAAAGCAGATCGATAAGAGCTACACAGTTGTCACAAATTATTGTAACAACAACTCTCAACCTAGTATACCAACCTTGGTGATTATTGCAAAGGTGCTAGATGTAGACGTTAGAGAACTTCTTAAACCTACGAAAACAGATGAAGGTACAACTTCTTAAAATTTTGTTGATCATCCTATAATTTAGGAGAACTCATGAAACCTCTTCGGAGATAAGAATCGACTCGAAGAATAAAATACCGAGAACACGAGCTACCTGTCCATGCTCCTAAACGTCGCACGGCAGGTAGCCAAACCGTTCAAAATTCATTTGACCAGGTATTGTTTCCGCTTTCAAGACTCCAGAATACTCAACGCAAAGGAAAAGCCGGGCAGCACCTCTTCACCGGAGAGGCTCTCTTTAAAATTCTTAATAATGGAAATGGAGCCATCCGCCCGGTAAACCCGCGCCTGTTTGAGGTGGGCACAGGCCGCCATTCCAGCAAAAATCCCTAAATTCGGGCGTTGTTCTCGGGCGGCAGTTTCCCACTGCCGCCCGAGTTGAATTCAAAAAATGTTAACATGCAAGCAATACGTTCTGCCTCACTATTTCTGGTTTTGATCTTCCCCCTGTTTTTAGGGGCGCAAAAGAAAGACTCCATCCCTTCCATTGCCGACAAAACGGAGGGCATGGAGGCCCACGAAGGCTTTTTCAACTACTACTACGACGCCAAAGCCGGCAAGATCTGGTTGGAAATTGATAAGTGGAACGAAGAGTTCCTCTACGTCAACTCCCTCACCGGCGGCCTGGGCTCCAACGATATTGGCCTGGACCGCAACCAGCTGGGCGGCGACCGCGTGGTGAAGTTCCTGCGCTCCGGCCCCAAGGTGTTGCTGATGCAACCCAACTACGCCTACCGCGCCGAGAGCGAAAATGCTGAGGAAAGGAAGGCCGTGGAAGAAGCCTTCGCCCAATCCGCCCTGGCGGGTTTCAAGGTGGAGGCCG
>CAYVVK010000066.1:0-4011 GCA_964454855.1 uncultured Phaeodactylibacter sp.
CATTGCCAGTTCCACCAGGTGGAAGGCCTGTACGTAGACGAAGGCGTCTCCTTCGCCGACCTGAAGCAGACCCTGCTCTACTTCGCCCGCGAGATGTTCGGCCCGGAGGCAAAGATCCGCCTGCGCCCTTCCTATTTCCCCTTCACCGAGCCCAGCGCCGAAATGGACGTCTACCTGGGTACGGATACGGAAAAGGATTACCGCCTGACCAAAGGCACGGGCTGGCTCGAGATCCTGGGCTGCGGTATGGTCGACCCCGCCGTGCTGGAAAACTGCGGCATCGACTCCGAAAAGTACACCGGCTTTGCCTTCGGCATGGGCATCGAGCGGCAGGCCCTGCGCCTCTACGAGATCGGCGACATCCGCCTCTTCTTTGAAAATGATGTGCGCTTCCTGAAGCAGTTTTCCTCTGCGCTCTGAGCCATCTCAACCGTCAACCAAACAACTGTAATGAAACCCAGTATACCCAAGGGGACGAGAGACTTCTCCCCGGAAGAAGTCAATAAGAGAAATTATATCTTCGACACCATCCGCGAAGTGTTCATCCGCTATGGCTACCAGCCTATAGAGACCCCCGCTATGGAGGACCTCAGCACTCTGACCGGCAAGTACGGGGAAGAAGGGGACCAGCTCCTCTTCAAAGTGCTCAATAACGGAGACTTCCTGGCCAAAGCCGATGAAGAGGCCCTCGAAGCCAGGGATTCCAACCGCCTTATCCCCTCCATTTCCAAACGGGGCCTGCGCTACGACCTCACCGTGCCCTTCGCCCGCTATGTGGTCATGCACCAGAATGACATCACCTTCCCTTTTAAACGCTACCAGATACAGCCCGTATGGCGGGCCGACCGGCCGCAGAAAGGGCGCTACCAGGAATTTTACCAGTGTGATGTGGATGTGGTGGGTTCCGATTCGCTGGTGTATGAGGCCGAGCTTATTCAAATTTACGATGAGGTATTCGCTGCATTAGGGCTGGATGTAACTATTTATATAAATAACCGGAAAGTACTGAAGGGAATAGCAGAAGTGGCGGGAGTAGGAAATAAGTTTATCGAATTTGTTACCATCCTTGACAAGCTTGACAAAGTCGGTCCTGATGGAGTCAAAAGGGAACTTTTTGATAAAGGGTTTTCAAGAACAAGCATAGACAAGATTGAATATCTGCTTTCAAAACCTATTTATCAAATCGGCATTGTTGATCCAAGTATCTCAGAACTGGGGAATTTATTAAAAGAGAGTACGGACGGGATGCAAGGAATCCATGAAATCCAAACTGTTTTTGAATATTTAACTTATTCTAATAATAGCGTCACAGCTTGGACGACATCGAATAATAAAATCGCCCTAAATACTACACTGGCAAGAGGGCTTGGTTATTATACAGGCTGTATTTTTGAAGTAGTTATAAACACTAATATCAACAAACAATCAAAAGTTAAAATGGGCAGCATCGGCGGCGGCGGCCGCTACGACGACCTCACCGGTGTATTCGGCATGGCCGGCACTTCGGGAGTAGGCATTTCCTTCGGGGCAGAACGCATTTTCGATGTCATGGAAGAACTCCAACTTTTCCCGGATGATAGTGCTACCAGGTTAAAAGTTGTGCTTCTAGCTTTTGACGACAATTCTCACCTTTATGCTTTCCGTTGTTTGAAAAAACTCAGAGAGGCAGGCATCAACGCCGAGATATACCCCGAGCCCACTAAGATCGGCAAGCAGTTTAAATATGTGGACAAGCGCAATGCGCCCTATGCCATCGTCGTCGGCAGCAAGGAGATGGAGAGCGGCGAACTGGCTTTCAAGAATATGAAAACCGGCGATCAGGAAAACCTCACCCTGGAAGCCATCATCCAAAGGCTAAAATCCTAGTATACATGCACAGCAGGCTACTCTTACTCGGGTTCTTTCTATGCTTCGGCCTATTCGCTGTCAGAGGGCAGGCCGTTTTGCAGAACACCGCTACCGGCAAGGCCAAGATACTAAAGAAGGGCGGAGACATCAGCCTGCGTATGAACCTGCCGGGCATGGGCCTGTCTTCCGGTTACCGCCAGCTGACGGGTAGGCTGGACACCACCAGCAACAAACTTCTTAAGCTGATTCCTGTCAAGGAAGAAAAGCGAATGGAGTTCCCCAATGGCCTGGTGAAGATGGACGAGGCCAATTATACCCAGCTGAAAGGCATACAACCCCTGGCTGTTCCCGTTGCCGGCATACAGCAGCTGGCCTACCGCAGCCAGAGCACCAGAAAGATCAATGAGTGGGCTACGGTGCTTACCTTCCTCGGGGCACTGAACGCCCTGGTAGTCGCTCCTCTGGCCAGTATCGACTATGGCGAAGGGGCCTTCAATTCCGACAACTACTTCCGCTGGGCGGGATACAGCCTGGGCGCCACTGGCCTGGGAGTTGCCGTCATGCTGGGAACGAAAAAGCGGAAATTCGATATCCGCCAGCCGGAACAGGCTGCCACGGGGGGGCTTTGGGAGATACGGTGAGTAGTATACCAGTATGCAGTTGGCGGTTGGCAGTTGGCGGTATGCAGTTGGCGGTATGCAGTTGGCAGTTGGCAGTTGGCAGTTGGCAGTATGCAGTTGGCAGTTGGCAGTTGGCAGTTGGCAGTATGCAGTATGCAGTTGGCGGTATGCAGTTGGCAGTTGGCAGTATGCAGTTGGCCGTTTTTAAAAAAGATCGTTTAAAATGCCGAAATACAGCACACTACGGGAAGTTCAGCAAGCCATTCGGGCGGGAGAAACCAGTTGCGAGGAGGTAGTGCAGTACTACCTTTCGCAGATAGCGGCCAGCCGCCACCTCAATGCCTATTTGGAGGTGTATGAGGAACAGGCTATTGAGCGGGCCCGGCAGCTGGACGAAAAGTTCAGAAAGGCTCCCGATACCCTGGGCAGGCTGTTCGGCATGGTTGTCTCCCATAAAGACGTCATTTGTTACAAGGACCATCAGGTGACGGCGGGTTCGAAGATCCTGGAGGGTTTTCACTCGCTCTATTCGGCCACGGCCATCGAACGGCTGCTGGGCGAGGATGCCCTCATCATCGGGCGCGTCAATTGTGATGAATTTGCCATGGGCTCTACCAACGAGACCTCCATCTACGGCCCCACCAGGAACGCTGCTGATCCCGAACGCGTACCGGGAGGCTCCTCCGGTGGCTCTGCCGTGGCGGTGCAGGCCGATACCTGCCTGGCCGCCCTGGGGTCTGACACCGGCGGCTCGGTGCGCCAGCCCGCGGCTTTCTGCGGCATTATCGGCCTGAAACCCACCTATGGCCGCATTTCGCGCTACGGCCTGCTGGCCTACGGTTCTTCTTTCGACCAGATCGGCATTCTTGCCCATTCCGTAGAGGATGCGGCCCTGCTGCTGGAGATCATGGCAGGCCCCGACGAGTTCGACAGTACCGCCAGCCGGCGGGAAGTGCCCGCCTACAGCCGGCTGCTCAATTTTGAAGGCAAGGCCAGGGTGGCCTATTTTCGCACTGCCCTGGAGCACCCCAGCCTCGATAAGGAAGTGCAGGGAAAATGCCGGCAGCTGATCAGCCGCCTGGAAACGGAGGGCCATACGGTGGAAGGAGTGGATTTCGAATTGCTGGATTACATCATTCCCGCCTACTACGTCCTCACCACCGCCGAAGCTTCTTCCAACCTCTCCCGTTACGACGGCATTCGCTATGGTTACCGCAGCTCCAATGCCACGGACCTGATGAGCACCTATAAAAAATCCAGGGCGGAAGGCTTCGGTGCGGAAGTAAAGCGGCGCATTATGCTGGGCACCTTCGTACTCAGCGCCGGCTATTACGACGCCTATTACACCAAAGCCCAGAAAGTGCGGCGCCTGATCCGGCAAAAGACCGATGAGATATTTGAAAACTTCGACTTCATACTGATGCCCGCCGCTCCCGGCACTGCCGGAAAGCTGAGCGAGAACCTGGATGACCCCGTGGCCATGTACCTGGCCGACATTTTCACCGTGCAGGCCAATATGGCGGGGATTCCGGCCCTGGCCTTT
>CAYVVK010000066.1:4021-15149 GCA_964454855.1 uncultured Phaeodactylibacter sp.
TTTCCCGCCGGCAAGCACTCCAACGGCCTGCCTATAGGCCTGCAACTGATGGCCCCGAAATTTGCGGAAGCGCGGCTGCTCGGCTTCGCAAAAGGGCTGCTTTAGCTCCATCATAAAAAACTAAAAATCAAGATCGTATACAACCTTGAGAGGCTCAGTCTGTTGACACAAAAGGACGAATGTTGGTAAATAAGCGGTGTAAGTTTAACCCCTTGCAGTGATTATGCTTAACTTTATCGGCCAACGCCACATAAAAATGTGGCGCCATCAAACCGGAAGGCCCCGGTTTCCACCAAAATTGGTGGAGTATCTGTGTAACCTTTCCCAAGGTTTTCAGGTATCTATTGTATAACTAATTCCTGTATGATGGAAACACATACTCTGAGAAATACCCTTTCTCTGATCGCAGGCATGGCCTGTTTTCTCCTTTCTCCTCTGTCTGCTGCTGCTGAACCCCCTAATTCTTCTTTCGATGAGGAATTGGTCATCAAAAGGCTGAAAGAGATCGAAGACCCGCTTATCGAGCATCGCTACAATTCTGTGGTCAAAGGCTACATAAGAGGGTACCTCACCTGGAACCGCGACAATGCGGAACGCATACTGGGCAGGACTGTGCTTTACTTCCCGGTCATCGAAAAGTACCTGCAGCAAAACAATATGCCGGAAAAGCTAAAATACCTGCCGGTAGTGGAATCGGCCCTCAATCCCCATGCCCGCTCCCCGGTAGGCGCAGTGGGCCTGTGGCAGTTCATGCCGGCTACCGCCAGGGAATACGGCCTTAACATCGACGAATACACCGATGAGCGCCAGGACCCTAACAAAGCCACGCTCGCCGCCCTGAAATACCTCTCGCGGCAGTACGAAAAATACGAAGACTGGGCGCTGGCCCTGGCGGCCTACAACGGCGGTTCCGGCCGGGTAAGCCGGGCCATAAAACGTTCGCGCAGCAAGAACTTCTGGCGCCTGAGCCGTTATCTGCCCCGCGAAACCCGCAATTATATTCCGGCATACATCGGGGCTACTTACCTGATGGAATACTACAAGGAACACGAGATTCTTCCCGAGTATCCCATTCTGGACCTGCAGATCACCGAGACGGCCAAGGTTTATGAATATTACAGCTTTTACCGCATTGCGCAGATCACCGGCCTGCCTCTGGAAGTTATTACGATGCTCAACCCTGCCTACCGCAGGGAGATCATCCCCGCCAACCCGGAAGGCAATTATCTCATACTTCCCAAACGGGTCATGCCGGCCTTCAAGGACTACCTCGAGGCGCAGCGCCCCGACCATCTGGCCGATGAGTTCTTCGACGACTCTCCGGTCTCGGCGGCCATGGACCTTGACAATAACAGCGAGAATTACGTCAAAAGAGTGTACACGGCCAAAGAAGGAGAAACGCTGAAGCAGATCGCCCGCTCTCTGAATTGTTCCATACACCAGATCATCGCCTGGAACGGGCTGCAAAGCACTGAACTGAAAGAGGGGCAACTGCTTACCATTTATCAGCCCAAAAAGATCGTCCGCTTCCGCCCATTGGAAAAAATGAGGGAGCTGCCTCCGATCTTTACCAAAGCTCCGAAGCCGGGCATCGAACGCATCACGGATGGCAGGCGCAGCCTGGAAGCCAGCACGCTACTGTATGTGGTGCCCGAAAAGAAAACCCTGGAAGATATTGCCCGGGACCTGCCGGGAATGCCCCTTCCTGCACTCATCGACCTCAACCGTATTCCGCCCAACAGAAAGCTGCATACCGGCCATTTTCTCAAGGTGCCCAGGTATTGAACTGATTTAAAGAAAGAAGGAATTGCCTCTTCCGGAAATTAAATTTAATAAGTGGAAGAGGCAATTTTTTTTGCCTCCGCACAATACACCGGAAGTTCCCGCCGTTAACAGGATATCTTTCGAACCACGCACCTTCAATTCAACCTATCGAAGCACACGTCTACAAACCAAGCAGTAATAAAAGTTTGAACACAAACTCCCGAATGACGTAGACCTTTACCTTTCCCTCGCCGTTTGCGGCGAATGATTCCATTTTTATCCCGGGCAGCTCAGGCTGCTCAACCTCCCACCCGAGGCTGGGTGGTTCACAGCATAGCCGGTTTTCCGGGCTTACTGTGAGAAAGCACACATTTTTTTATCCCCTTATGCCGGCAACGGCATAGGTAAGTAGGCGGACAGATTTAGTTTACTTATACTGCTTCGAAAGCAGAGCCTGAAACGCTTTATTTTCAGGCGTTCCGGGCAGATTGTTGAGCATAGCGAAACCCGCCCGGTACGGGTATGGGTATGGGTTATATTGTTGAATTGTTATATTGTTCTGTCCACCTACTTAATGCCGCCGTAAACCGGTGGGGGCCCCAAAGGATTAATCGTATTCCCCGGAGCCAATGAAACCATCTACCCCCCTGTTTTTCCGTGAAGGGAGCAGCAACGCTCTCCTTCACGGCCCCTTTTACCAGTGAAAACAAACTTGCACGAACCATTGAGAGAGTAGTTTGAACCAGCAGCGCGCGGGCCCCAAGGCAACACAGCCCGCCGCTGTTTTTTTTTCTCAGGCCCTGAAAAACAGAAGGCTCAGCCCGATGGGCTAAGCCTTCCTCTCTTTCGCACTCTAACGCCCGAACAAGAGCCGGGCGGGAGTACTATGAGGGTGGCTATCGTTTTATTGTTGGGAGAGTTTCTGGTCGGCGTGGCCTGCTATATGGCTATTGAAGGGTACAGCCGGATAGAAGCCTTCTACATGACCGTCATTACCATTTCCACGGTAGGCTTCACAGAGGTGGAGCTAATATCATCGGATACAAAGCACCGGACGGGCATTATGAGGTGAACCCCGGCCCGGATACGGTGCTGGGCCCGGGCTCGAGCTTTATCATCCTGGGTAGCAACCAGCAGCTGGCCCGCCTGCAATACTACCTGAAGAACTATCCGAGGCAGATCAAATAAATCATTCAGGCTACCTGTCTAAGGTTGGGCACTATTGATGGCCAAAGAGTTGCGAAATGCTCTAAGCCATTCCGCGTTCCGACTTCCGCGTTCCGACTTCCGACTTCCGACTTCCGGCTTCCGGCTTTGTCCAGCGCCAGACTGTTAGCCATCACTCGCCTTCAAAAAAGCCTACACTCCCCCCTACCCAGTCCTTGTCCCGGTTGTAACGCACACCTACCATCAGGCCCTTGCTCAACCGCACCAGGTTGTTGACGATCAGGGGCCGGGGCGCTCCCTGATCCCAGAGCATGAGCATGCGGACTTCACACTTGGCCGGCTCATTGGGCGTAGGCACTACCGGAGCGTAGTCTACCTTGCGCTGAATGATGTAGTTCTCCGGGTCCCGGATCGCCTCGATGTCGTGGCGGCTCAGGTTGATGATGACGCCGGTGCCGGCAAAGGAATAAAGGGGCTTTAGGACGTAGTTGTGCAGGTCTTGCGGGATCTCCTGCAGCTCGTTGAGGAAAAGGGACTTGGGCACGTACTGGCTGTCGAGTAGCGGCAGGGTGTGCTTGCTGATGCGAAAGAACCAGTTGGGGTGGCCGATGAATTCTACATCGTGCTCTTCGGTGAAGTAGAATTCCCGCGGCAGGTCATCGCGCCGCACCAGCTCATCGAAAATGACGCGGTTGTAGATCTTCTCCACCCTTATCAGGCGGCCATCCTTTTCGTAGAAGACGTCCCGGCCCTTCACCCTGAGCTTGCTGACGCAGACCGTCTCGATGCCGATCATGTGTTTGGCGGCGACAAAGTCGATGGCCGTCACCTGTTTGTCGGGCTCCACTTCCAGCAGGATGACGTTTTCCGGCTTGTGATCACCGAGGATCACCTTGCGCAGCAGCTCCAGATACTCCTCAGAGGCCATGCCCCCGAAGAGGTGGCTCATCTGCCCGGGAATATCGTAAAATTTGCGGTAGGATCGCGCCACCAGGTCCTGAAAGAAATAGAGAGAAGGAAAGCCCTGTACTTCAATGAGCTGTGGTTTCAGTTCTCCATTCGCCTCTTTGCAAATGCCGAAGTCCATCTGCAGGAAGGTGGTATGCGGCGTTTCGCCCGGCACTTCCTGGCCGGCGAGCAGCGCACTTTCGGAGAGTTTCTTGAAATCGGGGCGCGCAATAACGGCAGTGATCTCTTCGCAGGCCTCCAGCAACTGATGCTTCAGCTTACGGGGAATGAAGACCGGCGTTTCGGCAATGCGAAAGGGGGGGCGGTAGTTGTATTGGCTTTCGATATGGCTCAGAAGCGCCTGATAGGTTTCCGGCCGGAAGTTGGCGTTAAATTGTTTCCTGAGTTCGGAAATCATGTTTTGTTTTAAATTTAGGCCATGGCCATCTGCGATCGTATGGCCCGAATGGCCCGGTGGAGAAACATCGGAAGGACGATCTCGTGGGTCAGCCCGATCTTGTCAGAGTCATTGAGGTGGTTGATCATGCGCAGGTATTTTTCCCGGCCATGCTCGTCCACAATATCCTTGGTGCGTTCCGGGTCCATGAAATGTTCCAGCATACCGCCCGGGTCGGCTTCGGGATGAAACTGTACCCCTACGATCTCCGGCGAAAAGCGGATGGCCATGATGGCGCGCTCCAGTGGCACATGAGGCCGGATCTTCTCCAGCGCCAGAATGCTGGCGCCCATCTCTTCGAAGCGCGCTTCATCGGGTTGAACGCACTGCCAGCTGCGGAAATCTGCGACGTAGAAGGGGTTGGCCAGGCCGTCGAAAATCGGCTCCGAAGCACCGGCGTCGGTCATGTGGCAGCGAAAGGTGCCGAAGGACATGGACTTGCGCCGGCTGACTTCCGCCAGGCCAAAGTGCTTGACCGCCATCTGGAAGGAATGGCAGATGAAGAAGGCCTGCTTTGCGGGCCGGCCGGCCGACTGGTTCCATTCCCACAGCCGCTGCATCCATTCGTAGTATTTCACATCCCAGTTTCCGTCGCCATCGTGTGGGCTGCCGGGGCCGCCGGTGGAGATGTAGATGTCGAAATCCAGGCCGGGAAGCTCGGCTTTTCCTCTCACGTCGAACAACTGCCATTCCAGAGCCTGCTCAAAGCGATTTACAATGGCCTTGATGCAGCGCATGCCCTGATTGGGAGTGCCGTCGTACATGTCCAGAATAGCCAACCGTAACGTATGCATGTGGTATTGATTTAAACCCCGGCTTATTGACCTTCCCTGCAGCGCGTTCGCAGCACCGATTACTGCCGGGTAAAGGTAGGCATTCCTAACTTACAGGCCTGGCCCGAATGTCCTTCCTGCGGCAAAAAATACTACTTTGCCCCGGCGGTATTTTTTTCCTGTCCTTTGGCGGCATGGCCTCCCGCCGCTTCGCGGATGAAGGTACCCCAGCTGAGGTTATCCTGCCCGTCTTTCTGGGCCAATGCCCGCTCAATGGCGTAGCTGGCAGCCGTATCCACTACCCATTCGAAATTATCGGCGCCTACAGAGTGAACGTCTGCATCGGGAGCAGGGTTGCAGAAATCGATGGCGTAGGGCACGCCGTCGCGTACGGCCAGCTCCACGGTATTGAAATCGTAACCCAGGGCCTGATTGAGGCGCAGCACGTAATCTTCCATGGTTTGCATCAGCTCCTGGCTTATCTCGAAATTGGCGGAGTAGCGCAGGTGATGCGGATTGCGCGGCTCGTAGTGCATAATGCGTACGTATTTGCCGCCTATGCAGTAGCAGCGGAAGTAGGACTCAAAATCAATGGCCTCCTGCAGCAGCATCACGAGCTGGCCGGTTTCATTGAACTTGTCGAAGAATTCATCCGGGTTGTCCAGCTTGTAGACGTGCTTCCAGCCACCGCCGGCAAAGGGCTTCATGAAAGCGGGAAAACCCACGTAGTTGAAGATGCCCTCCCAGTCGAGCGGGAAGGCCAGGTTGCTGAACGAGTCCGAGCTGGTGTCGATGGGATGGCCTTTGGAGGGCAGCAGCACGGTTTTGGGTACCGGTACGCCAATCTTTTCCGCCAGGGTATTGTTGAAGAACTTTTCGTCGGCGCTCCACCAGAAAGGGTTGTTGATCACTGCTGTGCCGCTGGCCGCCGCATTCTTGAGATAGGCCCGGTAAAAGGGCACATCCTGCGAGATACGGTCGATGATCACGGCATAGCCGGAGTGAGCCGCCTGCACCACTTTATCAATGCTCACGGCTTCGGCCATGACGCCCTCCACTTTTTTGGAGTTGACGCGGTCGATGAAGGCCTGCGGGAAGGAGCGTTCTTGTCCGAAGAGAATTCCAATTTTCTTCATACTATTTAGTTTCGGTTTAGGATGTTTTTGATTGATTAAGTTGCAGGTTATCCTCTGTTCCTCAGTAGATGGCCCCCTTGTGTTCACCTTCAGCGCATGAGGCACAAAATAATACTCCTGGAGAAGGATAACCTGCAACTTCATACGGCTGTGCTCACTCTGATTGATCTTAGGCTTAAATGAGCGAAAGGTAATGGGGGAACATTTCCTGCCACAGCGGCCAGTCGTGCTCTTTCCAGCCCCGCATATCCAGCCAGTGGTTAATACCTTTCTGGTTCAGCAGATGGGAAAGATGCTCATTGGCGTTCCGGCAGATGTCCCATTCGGAGGTGCCCAGCACGATATTCATATGCCAGAGGGCAGGATGATTGCTGCCCGGCAGAAAATCCACGGGGTTGTTGAAGTATACATTGTCATCGTAGTAGCCGTCCATGAAGGATCTGATGTCAAAGGCGCCGCTCATGGAGAAAAGGTGGCTGACGATCTCCGGATGTTTGAAAGCGAAATTGGCGGCGTGATAGCCCCCAAAGCTGGCGCCGGCCACCGCTACCTTTCCTCCGGGCGTATTCCAGCGCACCCGCTCAGCGATCTCATGCAGCACCATCTGGTCGTACCAGATGTGGTTCTTTACCCGGTCTGCCGGGTGAATGTACTTGTTGTACCAGCTGTGCACATCCACACTGTCGGGGCAGAATATCTGGATAAAACCCCGCTCGACGAACCAGTCGGCCGTCTGGATCAGGCCAAAATCTTTACTTTCGTAGTACCGCCCCATGCTGGAGGGGAAAAGAATGACCGGATAACCCTGGTACCCGTAAACGAGCATTTCGATATCTTTGCTCAAATTCGGTGAGTACCACTTGTAATAGGATTCTTTCACGATGATCGACCATTAAGAAGGTGATGGCTAATTGTACTTCTTACACTTAGTAGCGCAAAGGTACGCCCTTTATAGAAATAAAAAAAGCCTCAAACAACTGATGCTCAAACTTTTAACCAGAATTCAAACAAGTTTTTCTGAACAAATATTCAGTATGCGAATTCATTAACCAAAGCTAATTCTGTACTTACCCTGCCTCCATAACGTAAATTCTACACGCGCATGAATTTTCTGAAAAAACAAATTTTTGAAAAAAATCAACTCATCAGCCAAATTTTTTTTCGTTCAGCCTCCAAAATCGAGCTTCATAGCATACAAAACTTTCCTTCCCGGGCTTTAAAGCGGCCTGTGCATGTAGACGTATTTTTACCCTCAGGCCACTATTCCGGGCAAAAAAGGACTACCCTGCCCTTCTACTCAACGACGGGCAGGACGTGCCGGCCATTGGCCTGGCCGACACGCTGGAGCGGCTTTACAAACAGCAGGAATTGCCCTATATCATTGCGGTGGCCGTTCATGCCGGCAAGGGCCGCATGCAGGAATACGGCACCGCAGGCCGGCCCGACTACAAGAACCGCGGCAGTAAAGCCGGGGCCTATTCCCGCTTCATCCTGGAGGAACTATGGCCTTTTTTGCAGGAACGATATCATATGTCTGCCCATAGTAAACAAACGGCCATTGCCGGCTTTTCTCTAGGTGGGCTGTCTGCCGCCAATGATCGGCAGGCGGACAGTATTTCCACCCGAATTCAACGATCTTCAGACCTTTTTATAAAACCAACAAACACGAGTACAATGCCGCAGGAAAAAATAGAATTTGAAAACGCCAACGGAGAAAAACTGGCCGCCCGGCTGGAACTTCCGGTAAACCAGCGCCCCTACGCTTTCGCCCTATTCGCCCATTGCTTCACCTGTAGCAAGAACCTCACGGCCGTACGCAACATCGGCCGGGCGCTCATCATGAACGGCATCGGCGTGCTGCGCTTCGACTTTACCGGCCTGGGAGAGAGCGAGGGCGATTTTGCCGACACCAATTTCTCCTCCAATGTGGAAGACCTCATACAGGCCGCCCGATTCCTGGAAGAACAGTACCAGGCGCCGGCCCTGCTGGTGGGCCATTCACTGGGAGGCGCCGCCGTCATCTGTGCCGCCCATGAACTGCCATCGGTGAAGGCCGTGGCCACCATAGGCGCACCTTATTCTCCCGATCACGTCAGCCACCTGCTGTCGGAAAAAATGGAGGATATTGAGGAGGATGGTGTGGCGGAAGTGTCCATCGGCAACCGCCCTTTTACCGTCAAAAAGCAGTTCCTGGAAGACATCCGCTCGCAAAACCTGGAGCCGAAGCTCAAAGAACTGGACAGGGCCCTGCTCATCCTTCACTCCCCTCAGGACCAGGTCGTGGAGATCGAAAATGCCGCCAGGATGTACAAGGCCGCCCGCCACCCCAAGAGCTATATCTCCCTGGACAGGGCAGACCACCTGCTTATGAAAAAAGCTGATTCCCTCTACGCCGGCGAAATGATCGCCTCCTGGGTGAGTCGCTATGTGCAATGCCCCGAAAAAGAGGAACTGGAAGTGAAAAAAGAAGTGGCTGTCCGCCTGGGAGAAGAAGGGTTCACCACCGATGTCATGATGCGCCGCCACAGCCTTACGGCCGACGAGCCGGAATCCGTAGGCGGCAACGACTACGGCCCCTCGCCCTATGAGCTGGTCACCGCCGGCCTGGGCACCTGTACCGCCATGACACTACAGATGTACGCCCGCCGCAAGAAATGGCCACTCAAAGAAGTGCGTGTTCACCTCGAACACTACAAGGACCATGCGGAAGACTGCGAGAATGTGGAAGACCCCAAAAGCAAGATCGACCACTTTAGCCGCCATATAGAACTGGAAGGAGAGCTCGATGAAAACCAGCGGAAAAGGCTGCTGGAGATCGCCAATAAGTGCCCGGTGCACCGCACCCTGCACAATCCCATCAAGATCATTACAGAACTGGCGGAGGAGTAAAAAAGAAAGCTGTTTTCTGTTCTTTCCGCCTGTCCTGCCCCCTCCTGAAGGAGGGGAAAAGGAAAGAACAGAAAACAGCCGGCCCAATTAAGGCCTTAGCAATACAATATCTCCCTGTTTGATTATTTCCTCCCCCTCCGGGCATCTGCCAACGGCGTAGAAGCCGTATACATCCGGCGGAAGGCTGTTCCCTTCGAAAACACCATCCCAGCAGAAGTAGTCTTCCGGCGGGTTCTGGCAGGGATCATTCGGGTCGCTCTCCCAGGTTTTACGGTACACCCGTTCTCCCCAGCGGTTGAAGATCATGAACTCTATAAACTCGAAGCCGCCAAGCTCCGGATGGCGCAGGCAGGCCAGGTCGTTCAGCCCGTCACCGTTGGGCGTAAAGGCATTGGCCACGAAGAAATCATCCGGGCAGTCGCAACCGCAATCCTCAGCCGTAATGGTGATCTGCAGGGTTTCATCCACGCAGGGGCCTGTGACCATTACCGTATAGGTGGTGGTTTCCGTCGGGCTGGCCACCGGATTGGCAATGGTAGTACTGCTCAACGTTCCTGCGGGAGACCAACTGTAGGTACAGTCATCACAACCGCTGACCAAAAGCTGCGTGCTCTCGCCAATACAGATCGTCGTCGCCTCCGCGCTGATCGTTAACTCGGGTACTTCGAGTACTGTGATCTCTGCCATATCACTATCCATACCGCAGCCATTATCTACTTCAACGGTATAGATGAAGGTGCCCGGCTCCGTCGGCGTCACGGTAATCTCAAAACCCGTACCAATGATCTCGCCCAGGCCATCGAACCAGATGACCATGGCCATCAGGGTATCGGGCTGTACCTCCGCGCTGAGCACTACAGACTCACCCAGACAGATGACAGCGGAAGAGGGCATTAATTCGATATCGATATCTGCCGGCGGGAACTTGACGTAAACCGTATCCGGCTCTATGCATTCAAAGCCGGGCGCCGAAGCAACATAGCCATTCAGCCCGGGCTCGGGAGTTATGCAGGCCTGGGCGCCGGTACCTATCTCATTGCCGTCGAGGTCCGTCCAGACGACGCAATCCTCAATGGGGTTATCCACCTCCAGGCATAGAATGTCCGAAGTACAAACCAGTACCGTATCGCCATTGAGAATATCGAGTTTCTGCTCCTCGGCAACGATTACCGTAACCACATCGCTTACCGTGTCACAGGCATTTGTCAACTCAAAAGTGTATTCGAAGGTACCGGCTTCGGCAACTTCCACACTCAGTGGTTCGTTCTCAGCAATCACCATTCCGTCGGGGCCGATCCAGACGTAATTGCCGTCCACCTCTCCTACTTCCACCAGCAGGTTTTCACCCACACATAGCTTGATGGTATCGGGCAGCGGCGGCAGTTCGGGAGGGCCACCGTATACGATGACGGTAGCGGTATCCGGCTCTACACAGTCCTCCAGCCCGGGGATACGGGCGATATACTGGCTTACGCCCACCGGTGGTGTCACACAGAATTCAGCCCCCATTCCCAGGGAATCGCCGGAGGGAGAATACCAGACTACACACTCTGCCGCCATGATTTCGGCGGTGAAACATACCTCTTCTGGCTCACAGAGCTGAACCACTGTGTCAGGCTGTATATTGATCTTGGTATCAAATCCGAAGACGATGACTTCCGCCATTGCACTGGCCGTGTCACAGCCGTTGCTTACCGTGACGGTATAAGTGAACCTGCCAGTATCCTGAGGAGTGACGCAATACTCTCTGTCCATGTCTACCACATCGCCATCTTCATCCGTCCAGATGATGGTGAGCGGCCCTTCATCCGGGCTGATCACTGCCGACAGGCAGGCCTCTTCGCCAAGGCATATTTTGGCGGTTGCCGGATCCACACTGACCGAAATGGGGCCCGGGCGGAAGATGACCGCGGCCGTATCCGGGACCACGCAATCCAGGTCCGGGATGCTGGCGATATAGGTATTCACGCCGGGCGCCGGCACAACCGTCAGGC
>CAYVVK010000067.1:0-14991 GCA_964454855.1 uncultured Phaeodactylibacter sp.
AATGCCTCCGGGTAATACCAGAAAGAAGGCACCCGAATGCCCCCTTCATAAGTAGACCCCTTGCGCCCGTACAGGCCTGATTTGTAGCGCCGCTGCTGCGGGCCGTTGTCCGTCAGGAATATGACGAGGGTGTTCCCGGATAAGCCCTGTTTTTCCAACGCTGCGAGCAAACGACCCACATTATCGTCAATATTGGTGATCATGGCGTAGGCTTTGCGGGCATCCTCCACGTCCTTTTCCGTCATAAGGTTAAATTCATTGGAGCCCTGAATGGCAAAGGTGTCCGTGTTGTATTCCATGTCTTTGTACAGGGCGTAGTATTCCTCCGGCACTTCCAGCGGCGTGTGCGGAGCATTGAAGGCCAGGTACAGAAAGAAGGGTTCTTCCGAATGCGCTTCCACAAATTCGATGGCGGCATCGGTATACACATCGCTGCAGTAGCCTTTAGCCTGATATTGCTTTCCATTCTTCAGCAGGATAGGATCAAAATAGCTGTGGCCTTTGCGGATGAAATTCCCGTAAAAATCGCCCGGTTGTTCCAGTCCCCCGCCGCCGTGAATGAGTATGGTTTCGAAGCCCTGGTCCTGAGGGCGATAGGGGTAGTTGTCGCCTAGGTGCCATTTGCCGAAGATGCCGGTGTGGTAGCCCCGCTCCCGAAGTTCTTCGGCAATGGTTCGTTCTTCCGTGGTCATAATGGCCCCGCCCCGGTAGGTATCGTATACGCCGGTGCGCAGGCTGTAGCGGCCCGTCATCAGGCTGGCGCGGGTAGGGGCGCAGACGGGGGAGACGTAGAAGTGGGTGAGGCGAATGCTGCGGCGCGCCAGGCTGTCCAGTACGGGCGTTTTGATCAGCGGGTTGCCGTGGAAGCCCAGGTCGCCATGGCCTTGGTCGTCGGTGAGGATAAGGACGATATTGGGTTTGGTAATAGTGGATTGGCAATAAGAGGAACAGAGGTTCAGGAGAAAGAGAAATCCAATTAGAAGGGTAGTGGTTTGGGCGTTCATATCTTTAGGTTTTTGAATAGGGAGCGACACCTCCGGGGCTCCGGCTTACTCATTGGAAAGGGAGAAAGGCCGTGCTTCCGGCTTTGCTCCCCAGGAGGTATCCGGACTATCCGTCATCTGTAGTTCGAATAGCCCGCCTCGGCGGATCTCCGCATGGCGGAGGTAAGTGCGATCGAATTTCAGGCCGTTCAGCCGGGCGTTCTGAATGTATTTGTGCTGCTCCGACTGTCCTTTGGCCTTTATGGTAAACCTTTTCTGCCCGGGTAGGTTAATTCTGATCTCGTCAAAAATCGGACTGCCCAGGGCGTATTCATCCGTACCCGGGCAAACGGGATAGAAACCCATGGCGGAAAAGGCATACCAGGCCGACATCTGGCCGGAATCCTCATTGCCGCTCAGGCCACCGGGGCCGGCATGGTATTCTTCGGCCATGATCTTACGCACCATTTCCTGGGTTTTCCAGGGCTGCCCGGAATAGTTATATAGATAATAGCTTTGGTGGCAGGGTTCATTGCCGTGCCAGTATTCTTCCTGCTGGAAAAAGGTATCCAGCCGGGCGTTGAAGATCTCTTCCCCTCCCATAGCGTGCATAAGCCCTGCCAGGTCCCTGAGGGACGTACCAGGTGTAGTGCTTGGGGGCACCTTCGGTGATGTATTTCATTTTACCGTTGGCCTCGAAGGCTTCGTACCATTCGCCATTGGTGTGTCGCCCGCGTACATAGCCTACCTGCGGGTCGAAAACGTGGCGGTAATTCAGGGCCCGCTCTTGCAAGGCGGCAGCGTCTTCTTCCCTACCCAGGCTTTTGGCGATCTGCGCCAGCACAAAGTCGTCGTAGGCGTATTCCAGCTTTGCCTGAGTGCCTCCCGGTAAACGTCGAAATTCCAGCCGGGAACTTCCGCCCTCAGGTTTTTCTCCGCCTGCTCCAGGCTGCTGAAGGAAGTGCCGATGCGGATGAGCAGGGGCGTATCCGTTTCTTCGAACTGTACGAAGGCGCCGAGTCCGGGCTGGCCCTTTGCCTCCCGGCTTCCTTCTTCCAAACCCTCTGCGGTGAAGGTGCCGGAACGGGAGAAGGGCCGGTTGAATTCCACGACAAAATATCCGCTGAATCCGGCGGGTTCTCCCCAGCCCTGATAGATGCGGTGTACGGGATTGTATACCAGCAGCTGGTTTTTCTCCGGGCGGAGCTGTACATAGCCCTTGCCCTCGTCGCTGTTGGGTTCCAGGATAATAAAGGCTGGCTCATCCTCTGGAAAACTAACGCGGAACAGGCCGCAGCGGCGGGTGGCTGTCATTTCCACATGGATGCCGTACTTTTCCAGCCGCACCTGATAAGCAGAAGGGTTTGCTTTCTCCTTTTCATGAGAAAAGGGAGAGGCTCTGTCTTCTGCTTTCCACTGCAACTCTCCGGAAATGGGCATGAGCGTCATGCTGCCGTAGTCCTGCACACAGGAGCCGCTCAGCCAGTGCGTACCGCGGAAGCCGGAGATCAGGCTGTCGGTGTAGTAGTAGGGCGCCAGGCATTTCTTTTCGGAGGTTTGCGTTTGGGGCGTCCATTGCGTCATGCCCTGCGGCATGCCTAGCGAGGGTATGGTATGGGGAAAAGGCTCGGTGCCGTGCCCCAGAGCGCGGGCGGTGGAGGCAGGAGCGGTGCCGATCAGGGGATCTACCCATTGGTTGAGATCCTGGGCATGAACAGCAAAGGAAAAAAGAAGGAGTAAGAGAATAGGCCCATACCTGATATTCGATTTTGGATCTGGCATTTTTGATTTTGATTTAAGGGATTGCCGAACAATAACTTACCTATCTAGACTTGTTCTTTTGCACGCTAACTACGTTAAAAAGCCTCACCGTAGCCCCACTATGGTTACGTTTTTTGCCTTGTTAGCGCACAAAATAACTTCGTCTATTCTAAGTAACTTATTATTCTGCAATCCCTAACGCAGAGGCCTCCCGAATTTCTGAATCCCTCCAAGATGGAACAAGATGACGCAGATGGCGCGGAATTTCGCGGATAAAACTTCAAATAAGGCCAATCTGCGTTAATCCCTCATATGCCTGGCGGCTACGGCCCGGCGGGCGGACAGGCAGGCGTGTTCCATAGAAGGTTCGGGATGACTCATATTTTTGTTTTGGCGACAAAAAAACTGTTCCACTCAAATCCGGTAGGTGGCTGCCCGGCTTTCGACTACTTCTCAAACCGCAGCCAGCGCGCACTATATCGCTCCAGCTCAATGGGCGCCCCCAGCTTCAGCTCCTCGCCGGTGACGGCATCTTCCACTTTTTTATACTTGTAATCTGTCTCCAGTACCACTGATTTCGCCTCATCGTCATTCATGAGAAAATAGTGGTCGGCATTGGGAGCCGCCATGCGGTAGGCGATGGCGGCCTCGCAGCGGTAGAAGGGCTTATAATCGCCCAGGATGTGGTTGACGAGCCGCTCTTCGGCTTCCGTATTGCCGGGTTTAAAGCACTGCATGGAGGCCTCGTAGCCCAGAATGAGGGCTTTTCCTTCGCCCAGGCTGTTCTCGGTAACGGCGGGAGTGCCGAAGTGATATTTTTCCAACACCTCAGCGGTAGTAGGCGTCATATCCACCGTGAAGCCTTCCAGTTCAAAATCGTCAATGCGGTAGGGCATATTCACCCCGGCGTACTGATATTGGTTGATGGTAGCCCCGAAGAGCTTTTCGAAATCGCTGCCTTCATCGGTATAGAGCAGGGCGCCGTTCTCATCGTACCAGGCGGAAGGCATGTCCATGACTACGCGCCCGCCATTTTCTACGTAATCCTTCAGGATCTGCAGGATCTCCGGATGGATGGAGATCACAAAGGGCAGGTAGATCACCCGGTAGCGGGCAGCCAGGCCGGCGAGCAGGTCGGAAGGCGTCACGTATTCATAGGGCACATTGGCATTGATGAGGGCTCGGCTGACGCCGGTGCGCGCGTCAATGGGCCACTGCCGGAATACGTCGCGGCCGCCTACCGACATGGCGGCCCAGTAGGCTTCGTTCTCCCAGTCGGCAAAAACGCCGACGAATGGCTCTTTGTGGCCCTGCCAGATCTCGTCGCGGTATTTTTGAGCGGCCTTGCCGATGGCGCCGGCGCGCTTTGCTTTCTCCGTCACCTTATTGTGGCGGTCCAGCAGGGCAAATTCACCCCCTTCCCAGCCGGCAGTACGCATGCTCCACGACCAGAGCCCGAAACCTTTATAGCCCGCCGCCAGGTAGCTGAGCATGAGCTGGCTGATGATGCCTTTATCGACGGTAAAGCCGTTGCCGCCCTTGCCACCGCTGAACTGCTGCGGGCCGCCGGTAGATTCCCAGGTGGCGGACCAGCCGCCTTTGAAGTAGTCGTTCGTAAGGGCGGCCTGCATATATATCGGGCGGGTGATCTCATGCGCCACCTCGTCGAAATGCCAGGCCAGGTGAATGGAAGGGTAAAAGGAACCATTGGGGATCATCAGCTCGGCAATGCCCTCCATGTCGACCCCCCGCCAGGAAAAGGGCAGGAACATGCCCATCTCGCCGCCGGCGCGGTAGGGCGGTACCGGGTCGAAGGCATTGTGGCGGGCAATTTTATTCTCTTTGGTCCACTTCAGCCGCATGTCGGCCTTGAAGCGGAAGATGTCCCGAATATGACGGTATTCCTTCCAGGGAATATTTTCCCAGCGCTCTGCGAAATCCTCCCAGGATTCGAAGGGTTTTCCGCCCGGGGCCAGCAGCACGTGGTGCATGTTGTAGGCGTGGTTGAGCTTGTCGATGGTGCCGTACTGCTCTTTCACCCATTGCAGGAAAACGGGCTTGATCTCATCGGGCAGGTTGGGCCCCACGCCGCCGGTATTGGGGTGAGGAATGCCGTCGGGCTGATAGTCTCCGGCCTGCTCAATCAGCTTTTTGCGCCGCAGAATGCGGTCCCGGAGTACGCCTGTCTGATACTCCACCATTTTAGGGTGCGTGCGTGCCTCTTCAAAAGAAATACCTTTGGGCAGGCCTACTTTTTTCATGAGTTCCGGCGTAATCGGCTCCCAGCCGGCCTCGCCGTACCACCAGGGGATGATGCCTTCTTCCAGGGCGATCAGGGCGGCATCTTCGAAAGTCCAGTCGGGAGTGGTCAGCAGTTGCTTGGTGCTGGTAAAGCCCAGTTCTTTCATGGTGCGAAAGTGCCAGCGCAGTTCTTCCTCTCCCTCGCCGGGCCGCTGCAGGTAGACGGCGCCGACGGACATGGGGGCAAATTTTTTGAAATACTCCTGCTTTTCCGACCAGTGTAGTTTGTTGTATACCTCCGTCAGGTAGTCGTGCGTGTCCTGGGCGGAAAGCTGAATTACAGGAAAGAGAAGTAGAAAAAAGAGGATATGGCTAAAGTTGACTCTCATTGTTATTTAATGATTTGGATTTTCGAATCTTGTAAAACGTATTTTTTCTTGTCCGGGCCGGAAGGCAACTGCAGTGGATGGCTAAAAGTAGCAGCCATGCCACTGAGGCTGAACAATAAAAACAATAAGGCTCTTTTCATCTACAGATCCATTTCTCTCAGGTACCGCTGGGAAGAAAAATGTAACGCTTAGCGTCCTTTGCGGCTTTGCGGTGTACAGCCCTATATTGCCCCGGTTACAATACCTTTGAGGCAAGCACCATTTACCAAAGCGTCTGTAAGCATGAAAAAACTTTCTTTTCTCTTCTTCCTGTTACCCTTCGCCTGCGTTCTTCACGCTCAACCCTACGGAGCGCCGGGCTGGGTGTTCGACTCCAGCCTCTACGACTCCCGCTTTCCGGATATGCGGGAATGGGCCAAGGCGGGCGTGGAATGTGGTATCCCCGATTTGGAAGTAGTGGATACTCTCGCTCCCGGCGACAATTTACAGGAGGCCATAGACGAGTTGCACCGTTCCGGAGGAGGGGCGCTCCTGTTGCGGAAAGGCCGGTATCCCATCAATAGCCCGCTTTACCTGCGGGATAGTGTGGTGCTGCGCGGAGAAGAGAAAGAAGGGGTGGTGCTGGAAAACCGGCTGCGGGCACCTTTTTACTCCTCGCCTTATGGCAACCTTGCGACAATATACTTCACCAATGTTCATCGGGCAGGCCTGGAGAACCTGACGGTGGACTACACGGTGCCGGATTTTCCACCTGCCGGGTTTGAGAATTTCGCGCACTCCTGGAGCAATACGGTTTTCAAAAACGGCCCACAGGGCGATTCCCTGTTGTACGTTTCCCATGTGGTATTCAACGGCGCTGAGAATGCCTGGATGAAAAACTGCCATATCCTGAATGCGGGGACGGACCCCATCCTGGTGCTCCATTCCCGGCATATCGCCATTACCCACTCCCGGGTGGAGGGCGCTTACAATAAAGGCGGCGGCGGGAACGGCTATTTCAACATCGAGAAAGGCAGCGAATACGTGCTCATCGCCCACGATACCGTGAAGGCCATCCGCCATTTGGCCATTCAAAGCGGCGCCCGTTATAATGTAGTGATCGACAATTACTTTGAAGTAGACGTCAACTTCCACAACGGCGACGGCGGCCACAACCTCATCCAGAACAACATCGTCCGTATCCCGGAATGGCACTCCTGGCATTGTTTTACCCGCGGGGTGCCCAAACACCACCGCCCGCCCGGAGATGGCAACCTGCTCTTTAACAACTTCAGCCAGTATAAAACGAAGATACCGGGGGTGCGGGAAAACCTTACGGAATACGGCGACTCCATCATCTACACCTACAAAAAGCCCATCGATACCCTAGCGGTGGGCGAGGCAGAGCGCATCCTCTACGAATACGGCCCGCTGGACAGAGAAAAAATGAAGCACAGCAACCAGGTCTGCCGGATGAACCCTGCCTGGGATGAGCGGGCGGGGGTATTGCCGGTGGTGGAGGAGGCGCCCCGGGCCGGGACTTTTTACCCGGTGAGGTTTGTGGGAGCGGGAAACCTGCCGGAGTTTTGCCGATAGGCTGGCCTGCTGAGAAAACCTGGTAGTGTTTGTGGGTGGAAGATTGTTTACCGCGAAGGCGCGGAGGGCGCGAAGGGGAATGAATTTGCCCGGGTTTGCGAAGGTTCGCCTGGGACTATTCAAACCGCCGTGTTTGGTCGCGAACCTGCCTTCCTGCGGTCAGCAGGCAGGTTCAAATTCTTACCTCGGCCACACTTTAATGAACAGTCTCGCTCGCCTTTGACGGGGCAAAGATTACAGGAGGCTACCCATCACTTTGCTCATAAAAAGCACTTCTGGTTTTTAAGAAACACCGCAAGGTTCAACTCCACTCCTGAACCCCCCCTTCCCGCAACGCATCAATAGCCATGCGCACCGTAATGGCGGCAGTAGCGCCGGTACGCACATTCGAAACCGGCGTTTTGCCCGTCTGAATGGCATCGTAAAAGTCCATGAAGGCATAGTGGGTGCCTTCCCAGTCTTCTTTTTCCTTTTCTGCATCAATGGGATATCCTTCGTTGCCGCTGCGGCTGGCCATGGTGGCGCCGGATACGCCGTCCACCATGCCTTTTTCTTTTTCGTTGAGGGGTTCGAGATACACCCGGCCTTCGTCCACTTTAAGTTCTATGGTGGCTTTGCTGCCTTTGAACTTAAAGAGGTAGCCCTCGTGAGCGTTAGCCGTCAGGGAAATGCAGTTGACCTTCATGCCGTTGGGGTATTCCAGCAGGGTGTTGACGTTATCGAAGGTTTCCCGGCCGTCTTTCCAGTAGTCGATGCCGCCGAAGCCGATGGCGCGGCTGGGATGGCTGTCGAACACCCAGTTGACGAAGTCCATCTGGTGGGAGTGCAGCTCTGCGGTCAGGCCGCCGGAGTATTCGCGGTACATGCGCCAGTTGATGATGCGCTCGAACCTGGGGTCGGGCACAGGGCGGCGCCAGTCGCCGTTGCGGTTCCACTGGATGTAGACATTGGTGATGGTGCCCAGGTATCCGTTGCGGATGAGGCCCGCCACTTTGAAGTACAGCGGATGATAGCGGTACTGATGGCCCACGAGGAAGGCTAGTTTGGAATCTTCTACCTGTTTGACCAGCTTTCGGGCCTCGTCTTTGTGGTAGGCCATGGCCTTTTCACAGTAGACGTGTTTGCCGCTGTCCAGCGCGTCGGCGGCCATTTGGTAGTGCATGGAGAGCGGGGTGGCGATGAGCACGGCGTCCACGTTCTTGTCGGCGAGCAGATCGCGGTAGTCGGGGTAGGCTTTGCAGCCCTTGCCGGCGTCGGCCACGGCCTTTTCCAGTCGGAAAGGAAGAATATCGGAGCAGGCTACGGTTTTGAACTGGGGAAGATCCTGCAGCAGGCGGATGATGCCGCCGCCCCTGTCACCGGTACCAATGACGCCCAGTTGGACGACATCATTTTTAGCGATGGTTTTCCCAAGAGCGCTCATCTGCCCAAGTGTCAGGCCAGTAGCAGCAATAGTGCCTTTTTTTAGAAAATCTCTGCGGTCCATATATTACTTTCGTAAAGTGACGAGTTGGTTACAATAACAAAAATGTTTACTCCCTTGAATGGTTTATCCGATAAAGGAGTAAACCAGGTGCAGCATGTTACCAAATCCAGAATAAAAGTTCTAATGTAATGAGAAAAATTATCTGTAAAGCCCTTTTAGGAGCCCTGATGCTGGCGCTTTTCTCCATACCCTCCCGAGCTGCTGATGGCGACGGCTGGCGCAGTTTATTCAATGGTAAAAACCTGGACGGCTGGGAGAAAAAGAACGGAGAGGCGGAATACGAAGTGCGCGATGGCATCATCGTGGGCACTACCAAACTGAATACGCCCAATACATTCCTGTGCACGAGTGAAAACTTCGGCGATTTCATCCTGGAACTGGAAGTCTGGGGCGATGCGGCCCTCAATTCCGGTATTCAGTTCCGCAGCAACAGCACGGAAGAATACCGCAATGGCAGGGTGCACGGCTATCAGGCGGAAGTGGACCCCAGCCCGCGCGCTTACAGCGGCGGCATTTACGATGAAGCCCGCCGCGGTTGGCTGTATCCGCTGAGCCTCAATCCGGAAGGGCAAAAGGCCTATAAGGTGGGGCAGTGGAATACCTACCGCATAGAGGCCGTAGGCCCGGAATTGCGCATCTGGGTCAATGGCGTGAACACGGCCAATGTGGTGGACGATATGGCCGCCTCCGGTTTTATCGCTCTGCAGGTGCACAGCATTGGTAAGGAGGAGCAAGCGGGAAGAGAGATCTGGTGGCGCAACATCCGCATCAAAACGGAAGATCTGGAAGCAGAACGCTGGCCCATGGCGCCGCATGCCCCGGAGCTGAACTACCTTCCCAATACCCTCACCGATTACGAAAAAAGCCACGGCTGGCGTTTGCTCTGGGATGGCAAGACCAACGAGGGCTGGCGCAGCGCCCGCAGCCAGGACTTCCCGGAAAAAGGATGGGTGATTGAGGATGGCGTGCTGACCGTAAAGGAATCCGGAGGCGGAGAAGCGGAACACGGCGGAGACATCATCACCCGCGACAAGTTCAGCTGTTTTGAGCTCAAACTGGAATTCAGGATCACCGAAGGGGCCAACAGCGGCATCAAATACTTCGTGGACCCAGAACTCAACAAAGGACCCGGCTCCTCCATCGGCCTGGAGTACCAGATACTGGACGATAAGGAACATCCCGATGCCAAAATGGGGGTGAAGGGCAACCGCACCCTGGCGTCTTTATACGACCTCATCCCCGCGGAAAACCTCTCGGTACCGGGCAACAACAAACCCTTCCGGGGAGTGGGAGAGTGGAACCAGGCGCACCTCATCGTACGCGGCGACCACATCGAGCACTGGCTCAACGGCTTTAAGGTGGTGGAATACGAACGCAATACGCCCATGTACCGGGCGTTGGTGGCCTACAGCAAGTACAAGGACTGGCCCAATTTCGGGGAACTGCCCAGAGGGCATATCCTGCTGCAGGATCATGGAAACCGGGTGTCTTTCCGGAGTATAAAGATCAGAGAGCTTTAAATGAAATTAGAACGCGGATGACGCAGTTACCGCGGATTTTCGCGGATAAACGGCCTTAATCCGCCCGATCCGCGTCATCCGCGTTCCACCAATTACGGAAAACTTTATCAAGCCTCCTCCGGCGCCCATCCCTTCTCATACTCCCGGCTCCAGTACTTCTTCATGACCTTCTTGTCCTTGAAGTATCCGGTTTTGGGGTCGATGGCCAGGGTAGTGTCCTGCTCCCGGGAAGAGATGTTGGCGTAATGGCACATATGGGTGCTGATGGCGCCTTCGCTGATGGGGCAGTTCAGCTCGGCTTTGCCGCGTACGGCCTCCAGGAAGTTGCCCACGTGCAGGGTGGTCATGTCGCCGCCGCCGCCCAGGGCAGTGCCGGCCTCTTCGCCTTCCGCTTTCCGTTCGCGCAGCATTTTGCCGCTGCGGCCGTAAAGCTTATAGCCTTCCCGGTTGACGAATACGGTGCCCTCGGTACCGTATATGATGGTGCCCCGGCCGCTGCCGTAAGTGTTGAAACTGTTGCGGCTCTTGCCATCCCAGTTGATGACTTTGTTGCCCGGAAAGAAGAAAGTGGCGTACATGGTGTCATACATGGCCCAGGGGTCATCCTTGAAGTGGTACTTGCCGGAGCTGGCTTTCACTTCCTGCGGGTAGCTGGCTTGCAGGGCCCAGCGGGCGATGTCCAGCTCGTGGGTGGCGTTGTTGCCCGTTTCGGCGGTGCCCCAGCGCCAGAACCAGTGCCACATGTAATCCCCGGCGATGTCGATAAAATCAGTGCGCGGCGCCGGCCCCTGGAAGAGTTCCCAGTCGAGATAATCGGGTACGGGCACTTTATTGGCATCCGGCACCCGGTCGCGGCCATTGGAATAGAAAGCAGTGGCCATATAGGCTTCTCCGATCACTCCATCGTGGATCTCTTTTATGATCTCCCGGCTTTGGGGAGAGGAGCGTTGCTGAGCGCCCATCTGCACCATCAGGCCCGTCTTCTTTTGCCATGCCGTCAGGAGCTCGTCCTCTTTCGGGTTGTGGCTGCAGGGTTTTTCCACATACACGTGCTTGCCGGCCTGCATGGAAAGGATGGCGCCGGGGGCATGCCAGTGATCGGGCGTAGCGTGGAAAACAACGTCCACATCCTCCTGCTCGTGGATACGCCGCATGTCTTTTTCTCCTTTTGGCCTACTGCCCATCAATTCCTCCACTTTTCCCACGGCCGCTTCCTGCCTCCTGGCATCTACATCACAGACGTAGGTGATCTCCACATTGTCCAGTTGGGACAGAGCTTCGGCCAGGGGCGGGAAACGCCGGTTGCAGCCGATCATGGCGGCCCGTATGCGGTCGTTGGCGCCTATGATGTTGTGGTAAGAGCGGGCTGTAGCAGTGAATCCGCCCAGAGAGAGGGCAGCTGCTCCGGCAGCGGTTTGCTTGATGAATTTTCGTCTTTCCATATTATTGCTTTTTTGCATTTCGCATTTCGCGCACTTTCTGAAAAGGCAGTACGCCTAAACTGTCGGCCCAGCTTTCGTATTGCTGTTGCAGTTCCTTTACTAATTCCGGCCGGGCGTCTGCTAAGTTATGAAGTTCTGTCCGGTCTTCCGCCAGGTTGTACAGCGCCCAGTCTTCGGGGCCGCCCCAGAGGGTTTGCACCAGCTTCCAGTCTCCCCGGCGTATGGCCTGGCTGCCGTTGTGCTCCCAGAAAAGGAAGGGGTGTCCTTCTCTTTGTTCTCCTTTAAAAACAGGCACCAGGCTTTTTCCGGGGGTGGGCGTAATTTTTCTGCCCTGATATTCCTCCGGGTATTTTGTCTCCGCCAGTTCCAGGCAGGTGGCCATCAGGTCGATGACGTGCCCTACCTGATCACCTTTACGCCCTTTTTCGATCATTTTGGGAAAATGGGCGATGAGCGGCGTGGCAATGCCTCCTTCCATGGTCAGGGATTTGAACAGCCGGAAGGGGGTGTTACTGGCATTGGCCCAGGGGAAGCCGTAGGCATCGAAGGAATTAGGGGTTCCCGTTTGGCCGCTCTGGCCGTAGACAATGTTCCAGTTGAAGACTTCCTCATGGCAGCCGCCGTTGTCGGACATGAAAACGATGAGGGTGTTGTCCAGCTTTTTCTGATCTTCCAGAACCCGGATCACTTTTCCAATGCCCTGGTCCATCCTGTCGATCATAGCAGCGTAAGTGGCCATGCGCAAGTCCCAGAGATCTTTTTCTTCCGCGCTCAGCGTGTCCCAGTCGGGAATGTTCTCCTCGTAGGGAGGCGAGAGCGCCCAGGTGGAATCGATGATCCCCCGCTCCAGCAGGGCCTGATAGCGCTCCTGCCGGACGGCCGCCCAGCCTTTCTGGTATTGGCCGCGGTATTTGGCGATGTCCTCCGGCAGGGCGTGCAAGGGCCAGTGGGGGGCGGTATAGGCAAGATATAAAAAGAAGGGCGCAGTGCTATCCTTTTGCTCATCAATAAACTTAACCGCATAGTCAGAGATGGCGTCTGTCATGTAAAAATCTTCGCCGGGGTAGTAGGGCTCCCCGTTCAGCGCCATCTGCCGGGGTTCGGAACCGGGCCGGTAGGGTTTGAGGTTGTAATAGCTCGAAGCGCCGTTGATGAAAGCGAAGGATTTTTCAAAGCCGCGTTTGTCCGGCCAGTGTTCTTCCTCTTCGCCCACATGCCATTTGCCGGAGAGCAGGGTGGTGTAGCCGGCCTCGCCCAGCGCCTCTCCCAGGGTGACACACTGTTCGTTCAGATAGCCCTGATAAGAGGGTACTTCCGGCAGGCCGTTGACCATGGAGCCCATGCCCGCCTGATGCGGGTACAGGCCGGTGAGCAGGGAGGCCCGCGTAGGGCAGCAGCGGCTGGTGTTGTAGAATTGAGTCATCAGCAGGCCGTTGCCGGCAAGCCGGTCTAGATTAGGGGTTTTTATCTCTGAGCCCATGCAGCCGAGGTCGGAATAGCCCATGTCATCGGCCAGGATGAGGATGATGTTGGGGCGCTTGTCTGTCTGCTCTTCCGCTTCGTTGGAAGCGCAGGAGTAGAGTAAGCCGGAGATCAATATCAATAGTAGGGTAGAGGTTCTCATGCTTATCTTTTTGATCGAAAAGAGACTTGATAAGTCTTGCTTTTGTCCGTGCCGTCGCTGAGACTTGTCAAGTCTGTTAATTTGCCACCGGCACCAGAAGCACCGCATCGGCGGCAATATAGCCTTCGGCCTGCCCGCCGAGTACCGTCAGGCTGGATGCTTCGCCGGGAGCGAAGGTATACTCGCCCAGTTCCACCCAGTCTCTTTCCTTCGCCTGAAGATCGGCCGTTAATTCGGTAGAGCCATCCTGGTGTCGAAGGAGCAGGGGCAGTTCCCGGGCCCATTCTTCTTCCAGTCCTCCCGGGCGACGGGGGCTGTAGTAATAGACGGCGTACTTGCCAGTCTCCTCTACAGGCAGCCGGAAGGTAAACTGCAGGGGCTGCTTCTTTTCCGCCCGGGCCATCAGGTAATCGGCCTTGTACTGGCCCATCCAGCGGGAAGTGTCCTGCCAGTTTCCGCTAAGTTCGATATAGTCCGCATCGGCATTGTCCACCAGAATGTCCGGCCGGGTGCCGTCGAGCAGCGGGTCCGCCCCTATGCTTTCGGCGATGGCCTGGTGGCTGACTTCCTGTACGGCTTTTTCCTCTTTCAGGGCGCGGCTGGCGGCAATGGCGGCCACCTGCCCCATCACCATAAAGACGGGCTCCATGCGAATGGAGCCGTAGGCGATGTGTGAGGCCGACAGGCAGACGGGCACCAGCAGGTTCCGGCATTCTTCCCTTTTGGGAATTAGGGCACTATAGCCGATGGCAAAAGGTGGAAACCCCCCAACTTCCACATTGCCTTCATTTTTAACCATATCCTGCCCTTCCTTTTGTATAACTACCCGGTCGCAATTGTGAGAGTCCATGGTATAAGCGGCCAGTCCGATGGGGTCGGCCACTACCTCATTGCCCAGGCAGTGGTGTTCGGTCATGACGGTTTCGCCGATCAGGCGGCGGGCCTCGCGGACGTACAGCTGGTGGGGGAGGTAGTTGTTGTCGGTAAATTCGTCCTTTGCCCATCCCCACTGATTGAGGTGATCCTGCACCCGGGCGGGCACGCGTTCGTCGGTGGCCATGAAGTAGAGCAGGCCTTTGGTATAGTTTTCGTGGGCGGTCCAGATCTCCGCGCGCTTTTGGTAGTCCCCGTCCGGGTACTCGTAATTGCCGCCAATGTAATCTGTGGAAAAGGCGCCCCGGTTGTTGACGTCCGTTTTGTTGTTGGGCATATCGTTGATGATGAAGTAACTATAAGCATTGTGTTTTTCCCAGCCGGCGGCTTCGCGTTCTTCCATCAGGCGAAGCAGCAGGGCGTAGTGTTCCGGATCGTAATCTGCGGGCTTGGTCTCGGAAAAAGGAACCTGGTTTTCAGGGTCCGTCGACCAGCACATGCGGAAATTGTAGGCCTGTACCTTATGGTCTCCGGTGCCGTTGGGCGACGGCGGCTCCTCGCTGATGCCCCAGAGCAGGCCGCTGCCGGGCTCGCCCTTTTTCACATAGGGGTCGATGCCGTCCTCAAACTGGTGCTTTTTGCGCAGCTGTACGCCGTTGAGCGTTTCTCCGTATTTGTTGTTCGGCTCCCGCCCGACAGTACAGGATACGCCGGCCCTGGCCATCAGGTCGCCCTCATAGGTGCAGTCGATAAACATCTTAGCGGTGATCGTCCGCTGTTTTTCGGGGGCGTCAGACTGCTCCACGGTAATGCTTTGAATCTCGGCGCCTTCCTTTTCTACTCCGGCCAGGCGGTGGTTGCGCAGCACTTCCACATCGGCCTCCCTGATGTATTCCTCGAAGGTTTGTTCGGCCACCGAAGGCTCAAAGGTCCAGGATTCGAACTTGCCGTAGTGATCGCCCAGGCGGCGGTAGAAGTCGCGCGACAGGCCTACTACGGCATGTTTATTCCCGATATCCGTAGAGCCCAGCCCGCTGGCGGACATGCCGCGGAGATGCCTGCCCGGCGCGGTCAGCAGCATCGAATGGCCCAGCTTT
>CAYVVK010000068.1:0-794 GCA_964454855.1 uncultured Phaeodactylibacter sp.
ATGGACGATTTCAAGCTCAATATAGAGGTCAACCACGCCACGCTGGCGCAACACACCTTTCAGCACGAGCTGCAGGTGGCTGCCGATGCCGGCAAGCTGGGCAGCATAGACGCCAACCGCGGCGACTATCAGAACGGCTGGGATACCGACCAGTTTCCCATCAACGTCTACGAGCTGGCGGAAGCCTGGCTGGTTATCCTCGAGGCCGGCGGCCTGCAGGGCGGCGGCGTCAATTTCGACGCCAAGACGCGCCGCAATTCCACGGACCTCGCAGACCTGGCCTACGCCCACATCGGCGGCATGGATGCCTTCGCCCGCGCCCTGCTGGTGGCCAACGATCTGCTGGAACAGTCCAACTACCGCCAGCTGCGGGCACAGCGCTACGCTTCCTTCGATTCGGATGACGGCCGCGCTTTTGAGGCCGGAAATCTGAAACTGGAAGACCTGCACCGCATCGCCAAAAAACAGCCCGGGCCTAAGCTACAGAGTGGCCGGCAGGAACTGTTCGAGAACATCATCAACCAGTATATTTGATTGATGCCATCCGCCGGGATCTCTGTTTCTGGCCCGTTCCGCTGGGTTTTGTAGCGGTACCAGGCCTCGTCCTTGAGCATATAAACGATAGACTCCTGGCCCTCGGCAATACCGGTGCGCAGGCTGGTGATGTGGTTGAACTCATCGGCTTCCCCCTCCAGGGTATTGCCGAAGCGTGGGGCTGTGGGAATGAAAACCGGGTCGAGTTTATAGTTGCCGGTAATGCGCAGTTAAAAGGCAGGTTTTGTTAAGAAGTTTAC
>CAYVVK010000068.1:804-9336 GCA_964454855.1 uncultured Phaeodactylibacter sp.
GGGGCCGCAGATTAACACAACTTTAAGCCTTACCTGGGCCCTCTTTCCTGCCGGCCGTTGTATCTTTGGGGAAAACCTAAGCTATGAAGAAGATCTTTGTTTTGAGCCTGCTGGCTGTGCTGGCCTTCAGTGCCTGCCAGGAGGATGACAATCCCCAGCCGGCAGAGGATAATTTATTGAATTACGATGGCCCCAACCTGACCGGGCCCCAGCTTGTGGCTGCTGATTATGAGGCCGCGGCGCGTTTTCCCGCTAGCTTCATGCAGGAATACCAGGGCCGGCAGTTGCAGGAAGTACGTTGGTTTATGGGCCTGGCGCCCGCCCGCTGCGAAGTGCGCGTTTATGGCCCCGGTGTCAATAACGAACCCGGCAGCCTGCTTTTCTCTGAAGAGGTCGATGTCAGCCAGTCCCTGCGCGTGCCCGGCTGGAATGCCTACCGCCTCGGCCAGCCCCTCACACTGGATGGAGATGAAATCTGGATAAGCATTGCCTTCACTCACAGTGCCGCTCAGCAATCCATTGGCTGCGATGCCGGCGACAACCCCAATCCCAACGGCGACTGGCTCTTTTCTACAACAGATAATCAGTGGAGAACTTTCACCGACCGCACGGGCGACCGCATCAACTGGAATATTCGGGGGGTGGTGGCGGAGTAGTAAGGCCGGGCAATAAGAAGAGTTTGTTTACTTTAGCATTATACGTAAACACTCTTGTAAATTCACCTATGGCCAGGTTAAGCTCATTTGGAATCTTTTTACTGTTTCTTGCACCGGGGCTCGGGCTGACCGGCCACCTTCCTCAGGTCGTTCATTTTTCCAAGCTGGACTACCGGGCGCAGAACCAGAACTGGGACATCTCCCAGGGGCCGGGCCAAAAGATGTATGTTAGCAATACTGGTGGGCTGCTGCAGTATGACGGTGCCCGATGGCGCCATTTTCCCCTGCCCAACAGCCCGATGGTGCGCAGTAATTATTGCAGTTCCGACGGAAAAATCTTTATCGGGGGGTATGCGACGGTAGGTTACTGGCAGGCAGGCAATGATGGGCGGTTTCATTATCATTCACTGGCAGATCAGATCGAAGAGGAAGAGATCGCCCGGAAGGAAATATGGCATTTCCTTCCCAGCAGATATGGTTTGTTCTTTCAGTCTTTTTCCGCTGTTTTCAGGTATGAGGGTGGGGTAGTAGAAAAACTGGCCACTCCGGGAAACGCCATGTTCATGCGGGAGGTGAATGGCCGGTTATTCCTGCCAGTTATCCATAAGGGCCTGTTTGAGTATCTGCCGGGTGGAGAATTTCGCAAAGTTCCGGGGGGCGAGGCCCTGGCGGGAAAACGGGTGGCTGCTATTCTGCCTTTTGGCGCTTCCTCTTTTCTGGCCTGTACCGAAAAATCGGGCATTTTTCTCTTTTCTGAAGAAGGCGTGCGGCAGTGGGAGGCTCCGGTTTGTGCCGGCTTGCAGGCCGCCCAGCTTAATAAGGGTATTCGGCTGAAGGATGGCCGCTTCGCCTTCGGGACCATACTCAACGGCCTTTTCATTACCGACGAGAGAGGGAATGTGCTTTTCCATATCAATCAGGAAAACGGCCTGCAGAATAATACTGTTTTATCCTTGTTTGAAGACAAGGCTCACAATTTGTGGGCAGGATTGGACCGTGGCATCGATCTGCTGGGCCTCCGTTCTCCTCTTTCTTTCTATCCAGACAAAGGAGGGGGGATAGGCACGGTGTATACAGCTAAAATTTACCAGGGCCGCCTCTATCTGGGTACCAACCAGGGCATATATTACAAAAGCTGGCCTTCTCGCGCAGGGGAGGATTTTCAGCTGGTGGAAAATTCTCAGGGCCAGGCCTGGAGCCTTCAGGTACTGCAAGGCCAGCTCCTTTGCGCTCACAATACTGGTGTTTTTGCCATTCGTGAAGACAAAGTGGCTTCTCTTTATAATGCCACCGGTGTATACAAGGTGCTGCCTTTTCCTCAGCGTGACGATATCCTGCTACTCTGTACTTACAGAGGGCTGTCGGTGCTGCAAAAGAACGCAGCCGGCTCCTGGCAATTCCGAAACGATTTGCAGGGGTTTTCCCTGCAGGCCAAAGAAGCAGCCTTTGATTCCAGAGGGAGATTATGGGCGGCGCATCCCCACAGAGGTGTGTTTTGCCTGCAGGCTGATAAAAAACTGGCGAGGGTGGAAGTGTTGGATGTGCCTGTTTTTGGGGCCCTGCCTCCTCTGTTTACCCTGAAAGCTCAACTGAGAAAGGCCGATGAAGCCATCTTTCTCATCACGGACTCGCTCACGCTGCGGTGGGAGGAAGAGGAAGGGCGCCTTGTTCCGGGCCTGCCTGCTGCTCCCGCCGGTTTCCTCAGCCAGCCGGATAAGTGGGTGGCGGGTACTGGTGGTGATTGGTTCAGAATACTCCCATCTCATGTAGAACTATTTCACGATGAACACATCATCCGCCTCGAGGCTCGCCTAAACCCCGCCAATGAAGATATCGCTATCCTGACAGATTCTACCTATCTGTTCTACACAGAAGAAGGATATGCCATACTCCAGAAAGGCCTGCTTGATGAAAAAGAGAACACCTTCCTCCCTTCCCCCATGATCTCAGCGCTGTCCGTTGGCAACCGTGGTGCCGGCCTGCTGCAGGCGGAGAGCTTGCCTCAGCCTCTGTCGCTAAGGGCCACCGAGAATGAACTGCACTTTTTTTTCTCCGCACCCCATTACGTAGCCAATGTGAAAATGCGTTACCGCCTAATCGGTTTTGAGGACGAGTGGAGCCCTTTTCAGCAGCTTTACGATAAAGAATATAACAACCTGCCTTCAGGAAAATATACTTTTCAGGTGCAGTCGGAACTTTCACCCCGGAAGACGGCTGCTTTTACATTCACCATCGCCCCCCAATGGTATCAGGCCATCTGGGCGAAACTGGGAGCCGCCGCTTTGATCCTGCTGGCCATCTGGGCGCTTTGGAAAGCTCACCTGTATCGCCTCCGCCTTCAAAAGCGAAAGCTCAAGCTGGAAAAAGCCAAGGAGCTGCACCAACAGCGGATACGCACAAAGAATGAGATGCTGCAGGCAGAGATCATCAACAAGAGCCGGAAACTGGCGGATTCCACCATGGAGCTGGTCCGCAAAAATGAAATGCTGATCAAATTGAAAGAAGACCTGGACCGGTACCGAAAAAAACAAGCTCCGGGAAGTGCAAGGCAAGACCTGGAGAAAATGGCGCGCCGGATAGACCGCCACCTCAGCAGTGAGGAAGACTGGGAGGCCATTAAGGACAACTTCAATCAGCTGCACGACCAGTTCTTCAAACGCCTGAAAGACGAATATCCCGAACTCACTCCCGGCGACCTGCGCCTGGCTGCTTACCTGAAGATGAATCTCGCCTCCAAAGAAATCGCTCCGCTCCTTAATATTTCTCTGCGCGGAGTAGAAAATAAGCGGTATCGCCTGCGCCGTAAATTGCAACTGGAGCCGGATGTGAACTTGACCGAGTTCATCCTGCAATATTAGGAAGGAGTTTCACCATTTCTTCCGAGCGGCGCCCATTTCCCCACACCCGGAACTCTGATGAGGTGCTGTAAATCCATTTTTCTCACCCCTGATCCTCTTTGTTCATCCTGCAACTGCTTGATTGTCAGTAATATAGGGTTGACCTTCTGCAGGAAGGCATAAAAGGCAGAAAAATCCGAATGGCGTAGTAATAATGAGGTGTATTTTTTGGATAATAGATTGTGTAATTGTAATTTTGTTTTGTGATTAGGGTGATTTTTGTATATTAATCGAAAAGAATCCCCGATGCGCCAAATAAACATGAAGAATTTTTTATCCCATGGACAGGAGGCGGTTCGCTTAATGTTCGGGATTGCGGCTCTGAGTAAATAACAAGACAATTTTGCCGTAAAATATCACGCCTACCCTGTTTCCGCCTTATTCCTACATCAAACTGCACAAACGAAGCCGGTATGCCCAAGCATGCTGGAATGATCAGCTTAGCCCATTCCGGAAGAATAAGTAAGAAGGCGGACAGTTTTAGTTTACTTATGCTGCTTCGGCAGTAGAGCCTGAAACGCTCTATTCTCAGGCGTTCCGAGAAGATTGTTGAGCATGGCGAAACCCGCCCCGGTACGGGCCCGTATGGGTATGGGTCCGGGCTACCTTGTTGAATTGTTCTGTCCGCCTAAGTATGTAGACTATTTACAAGCATCATATGCTCACTAAACAAACTTAAAAATGAAACTTCTAACCAGATTGCTTTTTATCCCTTTGTTCCTTCTCGGTTGGGGAGCCACCCAGGCGCAGACATTGACCTACACCGGGGTGGTTACCGAAGAAGGCGGCGACCCCCTCATCGGCGTCAATATCCTCAAGAAGAAGGACGCTTCGGGCACCATTACCGACATAGATGGCCGGTTCGAGCTGCAGGCTGAGGTAGGCGACACGATCGTGGTTTCCTACACCGGATATGAGTCCATTACTTATGTTTTGGGAGCGGTGACGTCGCTGGACTTCCAGCTCGAACAGAGTGCTGAGCTGCTGGAAGAGATAGTGGTGGTCGGTTACGGCTCCCAGAAATCCAAGGATCTGACCTCCTCTATTTCTACGGTCAGAGCTGAAGAGATCGAAAAAACGCCTTCCGGCCAGCCCATGCAGGCCCTGCAGGGCAAGGTGGCCGGCATGCAGATCGTGAGCGCAGGTGCTCCGGGCGATGCACCAAGGGTCCGGATTCGCGGCGTGGGTTCCTATCCCGGCAGTGAGAACGAGGCCCCTCTTTTCGTGGTGGACGGCATGTTCTTCGACAACATCGACTTTCTGAATAACAACGACATCAAGTCGATCTCCGTCCTGAAAGATGCCTCCGCCGCCGCCATCTACGGCGTACGCGCCGCCAACGGCGTAGTACTGGTCGAAACGAAGTCCGGCAACTACGATTCGCCGGCACAGATCACCTACAACGGCTACTACGGCATTCAGCGGGCCCAGAATGTAGTGAAGATGGCCAATGCCGAACAGTTTACCACCATGGCCCTGGAATCCGGTTCGGAAGCCGACATCTCCTTTATCGACAACGCCATGCAGCGCTACGGCCGCAGCCGGGTCAACCCGAACGTGCCGGCCGTCAACACGGACTGGTACGATGTCATTATGCGGGACGCCCCGATCACGAACCATAGCGTCAACGTCACGGGCGGCGGTAGTAAAGCAGCCTACTCTATAGGGACCAGCTACTTTATGCAAGAGGGTATCCTGGACATGAAGAACCAGTTCGAGCGCTTTAACCTGCGGTCTAAGCTCGACTTCAAGGCTACCGACTGGTTCACTATTGGCGGTAACGCCATCATCAGCAACGGCAACCGCTTCCTTCCGGATAACAGCGCCTGGTTTCGCGCCTACTACGCGGTGCCCATTATGCCGGTTTTCGATGAAAGGAATACGGACGCCGAACCCCTGCAACTGGCCAACGCACAGGACCTCGGCTACCGCGGCGGCCAGAACCCGCTGGTGTCTACCGAGTTCAATCAAAATGAGCAGAAGATCAGAAAGCTGTTGGGCAACTTCTACGTACAGTTTAATATCTTACCGGATAATAAATTGACCTTCAAGTCGGCCTACAACAGCTCGTTGACAGACATCAACCAGCGGAACCTGGACTTCCCGTACTTTATCGGCGACAACTTCCAGCGGGAAAATTCAGCCATCTCGAAGATCAATACCAGCTTTTTCAACCAGATCTGGGACAACATCCTGACCTTTGAGGACAGCTACGGCAAGCACAACCTGACTGCTATGGCAGGTACTTCCTACCGGGATGAATCCTTTGAAGAGCTGCAAGTACGCGGCCTGAACTTCCCGGTCGACCAGGAGGCCGCCTGGTTCATCGACCAGGCCGAAACCCTGGATACCGACCGCGGTAATGTCGGGGACAACGGCAGCCGCTTCTATGGTATTTCCTATTTCGGCCGCGTGGCCTACAACTACGACAACCGCTACCTGCTCTATGGTACTTACCGTGCGGACGGCAGCAGTAAATACCAGGAAAAATGGGGTTATTTCCCCACCATTGGCCTGGGTTGGGTACTCTCCGAAGAGAGCTTCTTCGATGTCAGCGCCATCGATTACCTAAAGCTCCGCGCCAGCTGGGGCGAACTGGGTAACGACCGCATTCGGGCCAGTGACGGAGCTACGACCACTTCCGTCGTGGTCACCTCCCTGGATGACCGGCAGTTCAGCGGTACGGAAACATCTAACACCTTCTCCGCTCTGCGCTGGGAAGTAGTGGAGGAGACCAACGTCGGTATGACTGCCGAATTCTTCCGCAGCCGGCTGTCTCTCGATGCGGACTATTACATTCGCGACACCAGAAATGCGGCGATCAATGTGCTTATCCCCGCCGTCGGCGGCACCGTGCTGAGAAATGTGGGCGTGATCCGCAATTCCGGCTTCGAAATGGCACTGAACTGGAACAAGAGCACCTCCTTCGGCCTCAACTACCGCATTGGCGGTAATATTGCCACTCTGAACAATGAGGTACGCGACCTGTTTGGCCAACCATATATTGACGGCGGCACGGCGGAATTCCGCCAGCGTTCTATCGTCGGCCAACCGCTGCTGGCCTTCTACGGCTGGGAAGTAGCCGGCGTCTACCAGAATCAGGCGGAGATCGATGCCGACCCGATCGCTGTGGCCAACAACCTGGAGCCCGGCGACCTCCGGTATGTCGACCAGAATGGCGATGGGGTGAGCGATGCGGATGACCGCGTCGTACTGGGTTCTTACCTGCCAAGCCTGACCTATGGCGCCAGCCTGGGGCTCAGCTATCTGGGCTTTGACTTTTCAGTTGATTTCTACGGCCAATCCGGCAACAAGATCCTGAACCGCCGCCGTGGCGAAGTGATCTTCACCAATGACACCAACATGGACGCTGACCTGGCCACCAACCGCTGGCACGGGCCAGGCACCTCCAACAGCTTTCCTTCCAGTAAGGGCAGGCGTAAGGGGTGGAACCAGCGGCTTAGCGATCAATGGGTGGATGACGGCGCTTTCTGGCGCATTCAGAACGTTCAGCTGGCTTACAACGTACAGGGCGAGAAAGTCTTTGGCGCCGGCGCTCCGGACCTCCGGGTCTCCCTCACCGCTGACCGGCCGCTAAGCGTGTTCGACTACGTCGGCTTCACCGCCGAGATCCCCGATGGGGTGGATCGGCAGACTTATCCGATCCCCGCTGTTTATACCCTTGGATTAAATGTCAGATTCTAAACCTAAACTATCATAACTTAAAATCGATTCCTATGAAGGCTTTCAATAAATACAGGTTCGGCATGATCCTGGCTGCTTCGCTACTGATACTGTCGGCCTGCGAGAAAAGATTGGACGAACCGGCCCTGAACCGGACGTTCAACCAAGAGATCGATTATACGATCTCGGAAAATATGGTACTGCCCGTGATCGGCATGTACGAAAACTTTTACTTCCGCGGCTGGGAAACCATTCCGCTGATCGCGGTCCGCGGTGATGATGTCAATGCCGGCGGGCTGGGCGACCAGCAGCCTTTTGCCGATACGGACAGGTACATCTACGACCAGTCTTACTGGATGTATAATTCCCTTTGGCAGTTGAACTACCGGGATATTTACACCGGCAAAACAGCCATTGAACAGATCGAGCTGTACCGCGAAGCCGGCGCGTCAGACGCCCTGGCCGACCAGTACATCGCAGAGGTCAATACGCTCAATGCCTTCCTGCTGTTTCACCTGGCCCGCGTATGGGGCGACATCCTGATCCCTGACACCGGCGACCCGGCTGACCTGCTGGTGGCGAAACTGTCCACCAAGGAAGAGGTGATGCAGTACATCTCCGCTCAGATGGATGAAGCCATTCCCAGCCTGCCGACCATTCACCCGGCTGACCGGACGGACGTCCCCGGCGGCGTGAACCGCTACACCGCCCTGGCCGTCAAGGCCATGGCCGAGCTGGAACTGGGCAACTATCAGGCCGTAGCCGATGCTACTTCCGAGATCATCAACTCCGGTGTGTACCAGCTGGAGCCTGACTTCTACGAGTTGTTCAAGCTGCAGGGCAAGCTAAACCGGGAGAATATTCTCGAGCTGCAGTACTCTGACTATGGCCAGGGGTCGGGCGACGCCAATTTCCATCTGTACGCCTTCTACGGCCCACAGGGCTGGGATCCCGCAGTGGATGGAGTCGGCGGCGGCTGGGGCTTCTATGAGCCGAGCCTTAAATTCATCCGGTTTATGCTGGACCGCGGGGAGTCGGTACGCCTGGAAACCAGTGTACTCTTCACCAACCGGGGCATTGCCGAATTCGAGGATCAATATGAGAACCTGCCGGATTTTGTGTCTAATACTACCCGTGACGGCGACGTCATCAACGACTATGCCCGCGCCCTTTTTGCCAGTGGCAAGCATTACCTGCCTTCCAATCAGATCACACCGGGCCGCACCGGTTATGGCAACAATAAGAACTATACCTGCATCCGCTATGCAGAAATTCTGCTGATGCACGCAGAAGCG
>CAYVVK010000068.1:9346-14957 GCA_964454855.1 uncultured Phaeodactylibacter sp.
TTCGGCCATCTCCGCCGATGAAGCGGTAAACCTGTTGCGCGCCCGGGCCAACATGCCGGAAATTTCCGGTGTAACGCTACAGGATGTGGTCGACGAGAAATTCGCCGAACTGGCCATGGAATGGGGCGTACGCTACTACGACCTGATCCGCTGGGAAATGTACGACGAACTCAACTACGGTGGGCGGACATTCACTCCCGACAAGACCTACCTGCCTTATCCGCAGGCACAGGTCGACCAGTTGCCGGTCTTGGATAAGCAGCCTTGAGTCCATTTTGAGCATGTGGAAACCATGTTCATTCATCATAAATTGTTAAAACAATGAAATTCCTCAATAAATTTTTCTTTCTCTTTCTGCTGATGGGGGTCACGCTGGCCTGTGAGCGGGAAGGCATAGACCCTATTACCCCCGTCGACCCCGGCCCCGACGAGAGTAGCCCGGAGGTGAAGATCTCCTTCCCGCTGGAAGGCTCCGTCATTCAGGTGCTGGAACCCGTCACTACGGTGGACATCAAGTTCGAAGCTACAGATGACATCGAACTGACTGAAGTGACGGTCAGCTATGATGGTTCGCAAATCGCCTCGTTCACCGAATTCCTCGATTACCGACGTTTTCAGGGAGAATATTCCTACAAAGAGGTGGCCGACGGCATGCACACGATTACTGTTACGGCCACGGACCTGGACGGTAAAACCGGCTCTGCCACCGTTAACTTTACCAAGGAGCCGGCTTATGTCCCGCTCTATGCCGGTGAAGTCCTCTATATGCCTTTCGACGGCGACTTCATCGACCTGGTGAATGTCAAGCAGCCCACTGTAGTCGGCTCTCCTGGTTTTGCCGGAGAGAGCGTCGTTGGCCTTGATTCCTACCAGGGAGCGGAGAACGCTTACCTGACCTACCCAACTGAGGGCCTGCTGGACGATGAGTTCAGCGCCGTCTTCTGGATGAAGGTAAGTAGTACGCCCGACCGGGCCGGTATACTGGTCATTGGGCCCCCGGACGAGGCCAATCCCACCGCCGCCAACAACCGGACCAGCGGCTTCCGTTTCTTCCGCGAGAACGCGGGCGGAAATCAGCGCTTTAAGCTGAATATCGGCCGGGGTGACGGCGACTCCTGGTTCGATGGCGGTGAAGCTGCCGACGTCGTTCCGGATACGGACGAATGGCACCATTTCGCCTTCACCATTTCCTCGGATTATGCGGCCGTGTACATCGACGGCGAGACCGTCCGGGAAGGCCCGCTCGATGGTGGCGTCGACTGGACGGGCTGTGATATCCTGTCCATCATGTCCGGTGAACCCCGCTTTATAGGATGGGACCACTTCTCGGATCAGGGCCTGATGGATGAGCTGCGCATTTTCAACCGCTCACTTTCTCAGGCCGAGATCCAGGAGATCATCGCTACGGAGTCCGGCGGCGCTGGAGGCTACAGCCCGAAATACGATGGTGAAACCTTCTATCTCGACTTCGATGACGGGGTATTCCAGGAAATGGTGAGCGGTAAGATGATGACCGTTGTTGGCGACCCCGGCTTTGCCGGTGAAGGTAAAGTAGGCGGAGACGCTTATGCCGGCGCTGCCGAATCGTATCTCACTTTCCCCACCGAAGGCTTGCTGGGCGATGAGTTCAGCGCCGTGTTCTGGATGAAGGTCAATCCCGATCCCAACAGAGCAGGCATATTGGTCATCGGCCCGCCCGATGAGGAAAACCCGGATGCCCAGAACAACCGCAGCAGCGGCTTCCGCTTCTTCCGCGAGGATGCCGGCGGTGACCAGCGCTTTAAGCTCAATGCCGGCCATGGCGAAGGGGACTCCTGGTTTGATGGCGGCGAAGCCGCCGATATCGCTGTTCCCGATGATTCCTGGCACCATTTCGCTTTCACCATTTCCGGTAGCCGCTGCGCGGTATACATCGATGGGGAAGTCGTTAGAGAAGGAGATTTTGCCGGCATCGACTGGACGGGCTGCGACATGATCTCCATCATGTCCGGTAAACCCCGCTTCACAGGCTGGGACCACTTCTCCGACCTCAGCCATATGGATGAACTCCGCCTTTTCAACAAGGCCCTGACGCAGGAGGAGATCGCCCAGGTCATTGCTGATGAAAATTGATATTGTTCTCCAATGCCGGAAACCGCTATTGCCGGTTTCCGGCATTGGAGTTTTTACTTTTCCAATTCCTGCCTTATGCCTATTGCCTTTTCCCCTTTAAAAACCGGTTTCTTTTTTGCTTTGCTCAGCCTTGCTCTTTTTTCTTCCTGTGGGGAAGATGACGAAGCCCCCATGCCCGGGGAAGAACTCCGGCTAACTTTTGCCCGCCTGGGCAGCCAGTCCGTCCTCAATGGCAATACGGTGGATGGGGAAGGCGATATCTTCCTTGGTTTCTCTGCTCCGGTGAACATCACTTCTCCTGACCTCTTTCAGCTCATCAGGGGAGGGAAGGTGCTCGATGATACGGAAGCCTGGAATGCCCTGGGTAATCAGGTTACCATCGCTGTCGATCACAGCTGGATCGAAGGAGAGGAGTATACACTTCGGGCAAAAAGCCCGCTCAGCAGCCCGGAGGCCGCGAGCCTGGAACAGCTGGTGCTTACCTTCAGCATCCTTCGGCAACCGCTTAAGGTTACTCGTGTTCAGGTGGATACCAATATTTTTTCCCTGGACCCCGGCGCCCTCCGCACCGGCATCAGCGTAAGCCAGCCGATGGAGATCGCTTTTTCCCATCCGCTGGACATTGGCCCGGATAACCTGAAGGAATATATTTCCATCGAAGGCCGTGACGGTGTGAGCTTCAGCGCCACAGCCCTCAGTGACACTGTTTTTCAACTTCAGTTTACTGAGCCGCTCCATGATTTCACCACACACGAGCTGGTTGTCAGCTCCGGCCTGGGCGCCGCCACCGGCCGCGATTTCAGCCGGCTGGAACTTTCTTTCTTCACGGGGCCTTCGGAAAACCCCGATTTCCAGAAAGTTTCAGATGAAGAACTGCTGGCCATCATTCAGGAGCAAACCTTCCGTTACTTCTGGGATTTTGGCCATCCGAATAGCGGTATGGCACGGGAGCGCAATACCAGCGGCCACACCGTCACCAGTGGCGGCAGCGGTTTCGGCCTCATGGCCATGGTGGTGGCCGTGGAGCGAGGTTTCATTACCCTGGAACAAGCACTGGAGCGCTGGGAGAAGGTGGTTGGCTTCCTGGAAACAGCAGATCGTTTCCACGGCGCCTGGGCTCACTGGATGGACGGGCGGACGGGGGATGTTATGCCCTTCAGCGCCCTCGATAATGGCGGCGACCTGGTGGAAACCGCCTTCCTGGTGCAGGGCCTGCTCACCGTACGGCAGTATATACAACGGGAAGCGCCCCAGGAAACCGGCCTGATCAGCCGCATCACGGCCCTCTGGGAAGGCGTGGAATGGGACTGGTACACCAAAGGCCAAGGCGAGGCGCTCTACTGGCACTGGTCGCCTGAACATGAATTTCAGATCAACCTCCGGATCAGCGGCCATAATGAAACCCAGATCATTTACATCCTGGCGGCTTCTTCCCCCACCCATCCCATCGAACCGGAGACTTATCGTACCGGTTACGCTCGTTCCGGGGCCATGGTCAACGGAAAGCCTTATTTTGGGATCACGCTACCACTGGGAAATGATTATGGTGGGCCATTATTCTTCGCCCACTACTCGTATCTGGGCCTCGACCCGCGCCAGCTGGTAGGCCCCTACGCCAACTACTGGACACAGAACGTCAACCATTCCCTGATCAATCATCAATATTGTGTAGAGAACCCAAAGAGATACTACGGATACTCCGCCCAATCCTGGGGCCTGACCGCCAGTGACAGCTACATCGGCTATACGGCGCACAGCCCCACCAACGACCGCGGGGTCATTACGCCTACGGCAGCCGTGTCTTCCATTCCCTACACCCCGGAGGAGAGCCTGGCGGCCATCCGTCATTTTTACTACGATCTGGGGGACCGCCTCTGGGGAGAGTACGGTTTCTACGATGCCTTTCACCCGGGGAACAACTGGGAGGCCGATTCTTTCCTGGCCATCGACCAGGGCCCGATCATCTGCATGATCGAAAATTACCGTACAGGCTTGTTGTGGGAAGTGTTTATGACGGCGCCGGAGGTGCAGCAGGGGCTGGATGCACTGGGGTTTTCCTATTAGCATTTTGCAAGGGATATTCTTTAGCCAAAACCAATTACCAAGATGACGCGAATTGCCATACTTTTTTGCTTTTCCACGCTGATGATAAGCGCTACCGCTTTGATGGGCCAGGCCGCCCGTACACTAAGTAACGAACAGCTGCTGGATCGCGTTCAGCAGCAAACCTTTAACTATTTCTGGGAGGGAGGAGAACCCATTTCCGGGGCTGCCCGCGAGCGCATCCACGAAGACGGCATTTATCTGCACAACGATGCCGATATAGTGACTTCCGGAGGCACCGGCTTCGGCATCATGGCCACGATAGCAGCCATCGAGCGGGGCTTCATCACGCGCCAGGAAGGCCGTGAGCGCCTGCAGCAACTGGCGGAATGGCTCGACAAGGCCGACCGCTTTCACGGCGCCTGGCCCCACTGGATGGTTCCTTCCGGGAAAGTAAAACCCTTCAGCCGCTACGACGACGGGGGCGACCTGGTGGAAACCGCCTTCCTGGTGCAGGGGCTGATCACCGCCCGCCAGTATTTTCAGGACGGCGACAGCGAGGAGCGCCGGCTGGCGGCCTTATTGGACCGGCTTTGGAAGGAGGTGGACTGGCAATGGTACACCCAGGGCGAAAACGTCCTTTACTGGCACTGGTCGCCGGAGTACGGATGGAAAAAGGACTTCGCTGTAACGGGCTACAACGAGTGCACCATTATGTATATACTGGCTGCTTCTTCGCCTACCCATCCTGTTGATGCAGCCTGTTTCCACGAAGGCTATATGCGCGGGGGCGATATTGTGTCGAATAAAAGTGCCTACGGCTACGAGGTGGTGCTCGAACACAACGGCAGGTCCGCCATTCCGGTGGGGCCGCTCTTCTGGGCGCATTATTCCTTTTTGGGGCTTGACCCCAGAGGGCTGGAGGATTCTTATGCCGATTACTGGCTGCTCAACCGCAACCATGCACTGATCCATCACGCCTATTGCAGCGACAATCCCCGTGAGTATGCCGGGTATTCAGAAAAGTGCTGGGGCCTTACCGCCAGTTATACCATTAGTGGCTATACCGCCCATCGCCCTTCTAACGACCTGGGGGTGATCTCGCCGACCGCTGCGCTTTCCTCTTTTCCCTACACTCCGGATGAAAGTATGTTGTTCCTGCGGCATCTGTACCAGGATCATTCGAAGTTTATCGGCCAGTACGGGCCCTATGATGCTTTCAGCCTTGAATCGGACTGGTGCCTGCCGCGTTATCTGGCCATCGACCAACTGCCCATCCCGGCGATGATCGAAAATTACCGCTCGGGACTGCTATGGGATCTCTTCATGTCGGCGCCGGAAATACAGGAAGGATTGAAAAAACTGGATATCAAGCGAAAATAAAAACCAAAAGAATGAACCGTATTCTCACCCTCTTTTTCACCCTTCTCTTCTGGAGCAACCTGGCCTGGGGCCA
>CAYVVK010000069.1:0-2837 GCA_964454855.1 uncultured Phaeodactylibacter sp.
CGCTTCCCGCTGGCGGAAGGCTTTGGCGATACCCTGCGCGCACGTAACTACTACGTGAACGTGCACACGGAGAACAACCCCTCCGGTGAAGTGCGCGGGCAGCTGCTGCCCCTGGCCACTTCCTACTTCACCGCCAGCCTGAGCGGCCAGAACGAAGTGCAGCCTGTTTCTACAGCAGGTGTAGGCGGTGTGAAGCTGGAACTGACGGGCGAGGAGCTGGTGCTCAGCGGCGCTTTCTCCAATCTCACCGGAGACTTTAACGAAGAAGTAATGGGCGGATCACACCTGCACATCGGCCTGCCGGGAGCGAATGGAGGCATCGACCTTACGCTGGTGCCCACCCTGGCTGAGGACCTGAAAAGCGGTACCTTCACCGCCGAACAGAATACCTTCGAGCTGATGGAAGATCAGCTGGCGACGCTTCGCGCCGGCAGCTACTACGTCAATATCCACACCACGGAATTTGCAGCCGGTGAAGTGCGCGGCCAGCTACTGCCGGAGATCAACCGCTTCCCAAGCGATGAGGCGGCCATCTCCGCTCCTGCCGATGGCGCCGAGATCACCATTGCCGGTGATCCGGAAACGCCCTTTGCCCCGATGTGGGACACCGCCAGCGACAGAGATACCCTGGCCTACATCTGGCAGCTGTCGCCCGCCGAAGATTTCGGCACCATTCTGGTCAACCAGAATGTAGGCAACAGCCAAACCTTCGAAACGACCTTCGGTGTCGTAGACGTCCTGCTGGAACAAGCTGGTTTAGCCATAGGCGAAACCATAACCCTTTACCACCGCGCCCTGGCTTCGGATGGTAGTGTCGCTACCCCCGGCACTTCCGCCAGCGTAGTACTGACTCGCGGCGTGGTAACCAGCACGGATTTCATCGACAGGGCAAAACTGCAGATGAAGGCCTTCCCGACCGTCACCCGCAACCTGCTTAACGTACAGCTGGAAAGTGCTGAGCCTTACCAGGCCACGCTCATCATGAGCAACGCCAATGGCCAGGCCGTCAACATCCGGCCCATCCGCCTTACCGGCGGCGAGGTCAGCGAACAACTGGACGTCAGCCAGCTGCCCGCCGGCAACTACTACCTGCAACTGGTGGTTGAAGGGGAATTGGTGAAAACGGAACCGTTTATTGTAGAATAAGCGCTTTCCCGCCGGGCGGCTAGGACGCCCCTCTCGCCAGGCGGCTTCGGCCCGCCCAGCGAGTAGAAAAAGCCCTGCCCAGGCATCACTGCCCGGGCAGGGCTTCTTTGTGTTAACCGCAGAGAGCCTGCCGGCAGTAGCTGGAGCGCGGGCTTCCAGGCCCGCTGCTGTATCTCGCCAGGCGGCTCCGGCCCGCCCGGCGAGTAGAAGAAACCCTGCCCAGGCACTAAAGCCTAATCTTTATACACATTTCCATCAAAATGAGCAACGCAACCTGCCAGGCCCGGCTGGCGCCTTACCAGGCGGCCTGGCAGGTTTATCGGAGAGGCTGATCGTACCTTTGCCTTACTCTCAATCCTGTCCTGCTCACCCGCCTTGCTCTTAGCGAAACGCTTCCAGGTTTTTCAAACCCTGGAAGGTTGCGGCCGCAATTGGTTTGGTGCAATGCTCGGGCATTTGTGATGTTCTTTCATCCGGCCTCGAACAGCCCACCCCGTGGAATTCGCCATGCGATTATTCCGTAGAAACCCGCCTACGAAAGGTAAAGCGCAAAAAGCAAAAGGCGGGCAGCGATCAGCAAACTTCACCCTTCCATCAGGCCATACCACGGGCGAAAAAAGGCCTTGGTTCCATCAACTTCCTGGGTGGGGCCTTAAGAGCCACTCGGTATTCGCGGCCGCTTTTAGCTTATAAATCAGGAGGCAGTGGGCATGCCTTCGCTTACGGCTTCGGCAGCCAGAGAAAACTGCCGCCTGATGCTAAGTGCTGCTCAACACCTCCGCATGCATCGCCTCCTCGATGGCCTCCGCCTCGATGGGGATGTCGGCCATGAGGTCGACGGGGCCGTCGTCGGTAACGAGGATGTCGTTTTCGAGGCGGATGCCGAAGCCCTCATCGGGGATGTAGATGCCCGGCTCGCAGGTAAAGACCATGCCCGCCTGAATGGGGTCGTAGCGGTTGGAGAGGTCGTGCACGTCCAGGCCCAGGTGGTGGGAGGTGCCGTGCATGAAGTATTTTTTGTAGGCGGGGCTTTTCTCGTCTTGGTTTTTGATGTCCGTTTTGGTGAGCAGTTTGAGGTTCAGCAGTTCGCCTTCCACCATTTTGACCACTTCCTTGTGGTATTCCTCGATGGTCATGCCCGGCACCAGCATCTGGCGGGCATTTTTCAGCACGTGCAGCACGGAATCATAGACTGCCCGCTGGCGGGGCGTGAACTGCCCGCTGACGGGGATGGTGCGGCTGAGGTCGGAAGCGTAGTTGGCGTATTCGGCGCCGAAGTCCAGCAGCAGCAGTTCGCCCTCCTGGCAGCGCTGGTTGTTCTGCACGTAGTGCAGCACACAGGAATTCTTACCGCTGGCGATGATGGGCTCATAGGCATGGCCACTGGCGCCGTTGCGGATGAACTCGTGAATGATCTCCGCTTCCACCTCGTATTCCAGTACCCCCGGGCGGACGAAGTCCAGCACCCGGCGGAAGGCCTTGCCGGAAATGTCGATCGAGCGCTGAATGAGGTCTACTTCCAGCGGGGATTTCACCATGGCCAGCTTTTTAAGTATGGGCTGGGCGCGGTGGTATTTATGAAGCGGATAGCGTTCCATCAGTTGCCGGGCGAAGCGGATATCGCGGCTGGCAACCTCCGAACTAAAGCGGTCGTGTTCGTTGAGATTGAGGTATACCCGTTTGGCCAGCAG
>CAYVVK010000069.1:2847-3581 GCA_964454855.1 uncultured Phaeodactylibacter sp.
GATTTCATGCAGTATCCTATCCATTTCATCCAGCCAGAATATCTTATCAATGCCCGAGATGGCGCGGGCTTCTTCCTTTGTGTACTTCTGCCCTTCCCAGCGGGCGGTGATCTCATCGGTACGCCGGATGAAGGCCACTTCCTGGAAGCCTTCCTTCACACAGTCGGGAAAAAGCACCACCACGGTTTCTTCCTGGTCGAGGCCACTGAGGTAGAACAGGCCTGAGCTCTGCCGGAAGGGGAAGAAGGTATCGCCGCTTCTCGGCATCAGGTCATTAGAATGGAAGATGGCCACCGAATCGGGTTGCATCTTGCGCATGAAGCGCTTGCGGTTAAATTGGAACAGTTCCGGATTAATCGGTTCGTATCTCATGACGGCAGAGATTTTCGGTATTATGTAGTATGTAGACACGCCGACCTACGGGGGCGTACTTTCAATCGGCTTGGGAAGAAATAAAAGGTGTAGGCTTTAGGAAAGTTGTTGCAGATAAAGATGCAAAAAAACTGGAAGGCAGGAAAAAAAATAGTGTTAAGGGATGCGTATTTGGAATGAATCTAAGCTCACAATTTGGCATCCACATCTTCGAGCTGGCTTTCATCGTAATCTTTAAACCAGCAGCCGAGCTGCTTACGGGCCTTTTCGCGCACGCCGTCGTTGATGTAGGCGGCGATGGTCACCAGGCCGAAGGACAGCACGCCGATCCGCGCGAAGGCGCCGACCAGCTCGGCGAAGGC
>CAYVVK010000069.1:3591-4833 GCA_964454855.1 uncultured Phaeodactylibacter sp.
AGCCGATGATGGGGGTGAGGTCGGGCAGGGCGTCGAAGGGCGCCAGGAAGTACCCCAGGGCGCCGAGGATGATGCTCTTGGCCCAGGTGGGGGTCTCTTTTCGTTGGTAGGCGTAGAAGAGCAGCAGGGAAGCATAAACGGTTTTCAGGCCGGCCTGTTTGGCAAAACGGCTTAGCTTTTTCCAGAAGTTGCTCTCCGAGAACTTGTCGATATAGGGTCTGAACGGATTTTTCATGGCTGCAAATTACACTAATGGCTACTAATTACGGCAGAAATCATCAGAATGCCTAATTCAAATCTACTAATGGTGAAGTAGCAAAGATGAAGGTTCAAAGCTCCTGCCTGTTTCTACTGTCCTTCACCACTAGCGGCGCCATTCCGCCGTCAGAAGTTCTTCTACCGGCCCGGCCACTTCCAGGCCTGCGTTTCTGCCTTCACCCTCATATAACAGTCGTTGCCCCTCAAAAAGTTGCACATGAATGGTAGATTGCAGGCTTTCGTTCACCTTGCCCACCATATTGCCGGAGATGGGAGAAACCAGCTCACCGGTGCCGCCTACGCGGTGGGCGGTGAGCTCCAGGCGATGTTTCGGGCCTTTGAAGGAAAGGAATACTTCCTGTTCTCCCAGGCGGGCGCGCATTTTTGCGCCGGTGTAGGTCGCAAAGCGGTAGAGCCTGCCGTCGAGCAGGAAGCCGACGATATAGCCGATGAAGTGGTTGCGCAGCCAGGGGATGCGGGCCACCGAGGCCATCAGGGAGATCTCGCGGCTCTTATCGAAGTGATTGCTCTGCAGCCAGATCCAGGAAGAGGGGAAGGACTGCCCCCAGTCTTTTTCCACGTATCCCCGGCCGCCGGTAAAATCGACCTCTTTACCGTATACCTGCAGGCGGCCTTCCAGCCGGTGGTTCAGGCTGACCACCCCGTGGTAGCATTCCATAAAAGGCACAAAGGAATACCAGCCCATGATGCCGGGGGCGCCCAGCATTTTGGGCCAGGGGGTGAGGGCGGAGAGCTGCAGGCTGCCTTGCAGCTCCGGAAGCGCCAGCTGAAGCCGGCTGCCGGAGAACAGGTTGTCGCCCAGGCGCAATTCGAAACGGCGGGATTCGGGGAGGAATTCAGCAGAGGTGAATTCGTGGTAGGCCACCTTACACTGCTTTCCATCGAGCAGTTGTATAAAAGCATGTTGCCGGCCGTCTTTTCCCATGGAGATGCCGGGTATGACGGCAAAGGCGTATTGCTCCG
>CAYVVK010000069.1:4843-12359 GCA_964454855.1 uncultured Phaeodactylibacter sp.
CGTCGGGTCGACGAGTTTGAAATACCAGCCTTCGAAGTAGTTGGCCCGGCGGCCCCAGCCGTGGTAACGGTCCGGGTTCCAGAGTGCGCGCCAGCGGTTGATTAGGTTTTGCATGAGGATTAAGCGGTGTAAAGGTGTAGTGGTATAATGGTATTTCGGTGTTATGGTGTTTTGGTATTATGGTGCCCAACAAAAAAGCCACTGCTCTGAAGCGAACAGTGGCATCCAGCTAGATATATGCTTAACATTGCAGAATTACCAGATTAAGCGCTCACCCGCACCTGATTGGGGGCGAGCTCCTCCTCATTCAGTTTGCTGAAGGTATATCCTTCGGCGGTGAAGTGTTCCAGCACCTGAGGCAACACCGTGCGCAGTTTATCTTCGGCCTTGCGGCTGTCGTGGAAGACAATAATGGAGCCGGGCTCTGCATTGTTGACGACATTGGCCAGGCACTGCCCGGCGCTCAGTTTGGGGTCGAAATCACCGCTGAGCACATCCCACATCACGATGCGGTAGTGGCGCAGTAGAAACTGGGCCTGCTTGGGCTTCAGCCGGCCGTACGGAGGGCGGAAGAGCACCGAATGGGCGGCCAGGTTGGCGCAGTGGCGCACGTTGTGGAAATAGTCGATATTGTCGGTCTGCCAGCCATTGAGGTGGTTGAAGGTATGGTTGCCCACCGCATGGCCCTGTGCCACCACCTGGTCAAAAACCTGGGGGTGTTTCCGGATGTTGTCGCCCACGCAGAAAAAAGTAGCTTTGGCCTTGTAATTGTGGAGTTGCTCCAGTACCCAGGGGGTTACGTCCGGGATGGGGCCATCGTCAAAAGTGAGGTAGAGCATCTTTTCCTGGCTGGGAATACGCCAGGTGTAGTTGGGGAACAGGCTCTGGATGAATTGAGGAGTTTTTATGAGATACATAGCTCTTTTTGGATTAAAAAATGTTCATGGATGTAGATATACAAATGCAGTTAGTGCCCGGCACTAGTACAGTCGGCAGTAAATAGTTGACAGTCGGCAGTCGAAATAATCAACGGGTTATCAATCTATTATAACACCAACTACCTGTCAATTAATTAACTCTCAAAGCACTAGCCTTTCGTTTTAACAGGGGGATAGTTTCCGTCAGGTTGATAGTTGGCAGGGGAGCTTCACGAAATTCCTTACATTTGCTTCCCAGCTTCAGGGGGTTTAGTTCACCGGGTAAAAAACACCTTGGTAAGGTAGGTTTGTCCGTTTTTATCAACAACGCAATAAGGGGTGTTTTTGCTGCCAGAAATTCCAATTTTTTTCAAAAAAAAGTAAAAAAATAAAAAAATAGCCGCCGAACTTTGCCCGCAACCCGCCGGGTTGTATATACAGAGAACAGAAAAGCCAGAAATAAATGAAAAAACCAAGATTGAGATTTGCTCCCAGCCCGACCGGCGCGCTGCACATTGGTGGTGTGCGAACGGCACTTTACAACTATCTGTTGGCCAAAAAGCACGATGGGGATTTCATCCTGAGGATAGAAGATACCGACCAGTCGCGCTACGTTCCCGGTGCAGAAGGCTACATCAGGGAAGCGCTGGAATGGTTCGGCCTCGTTCCGGATGAAGGGCCGGGTTACGGAGGAGAATACGGCCCCTACCGGCAGTCTGAACGGAAGGATACATACCGCGAATACGCAGAACAACTCATAAAGGAAGGCCGGGCCTATTACGCCTTCGATACCGCTGAAGAACTCCACACCCGCCGGGAAAAAGACCCTACCTTCAAGTACGGCGCACAGGTGCGCATGCAAATGAAGAACAGCCTTACCCTGGAGAGGGACGATGTGGAACGGGCGCTGGCCAGCGGAGAAGAGTACGTCATCCGCCTTAAAGTGCCGGAAAGAGAAGAGGTCGTTTTTGAGGATAAAGTGCGTGGGGAAGTCCGCTTCGATACCAGCGAGCTGGACGACAAGGTGCTGATCAAAGGCGATGGCTGGCCGACCTACCACCTCGCCAATATCGTGGATGACCACCTGATGGAGATCACCCACGTGATACGCGGAGAGGAGTGGTTGCCGAGCACGGCGCATCATGTATTGCTCTACCGCGCCCTTGGCTGGGAAGACAGCATGCCGCAATTTGCCCACCTGCCGCTCATCCTGCGGCCCAACGGCAAAGGAAAGCTGAGCAAGCGCGATGGCGCCAAGTTTAACTTCCCCGTCTTTCCGATCTCCTGGGAAGGCCCCACAGAGGAGGAATCTTTCCTGGGCTTTCGCGAGTTTGGCCTTTTGCCGGATGCTGCCATCAACTTCCTGGCCTTGCTGGGCTGGAATCCCGGAACGGAACAGGAGATATTCTCCCTGGGAGAGCTGATAGAGGCCTTCAGCCTGGAACGCATCAACAAGTCGGGCACCCGCTTCGACATCGATAAGGCCAAGTGGTTCAACCAGCAGTACATCATCAAGGCCGACGCGGATGAGCTGCTGGAGAAAGTACGCCCCATCATCGCTTCCCGCGGCCATCAGCCCGGCGATGATTTTCTGCGGGGCTTCATCGAGCTGATGCGCGAGCGGGCCGTCACCCTGGGAGAGTTCTGGGAGAACGGCCACTTCTTTTTCGAAGCCCCCGAGGAATACGAAACCAAGATGATCCACAAACGCTGGGATCCCGGCCGTAAGGCGCTATTCGACGAAATGGCGGAGGGGCTGGAAGGCCTGGATGACTTCACGGCCAGGAATATTCAGGTAGAGGTAGAGGCCTCTGCAAAAGCCAGGGAGCTGAAACTGGGAGAAGTCCTGCCCATGCTTCGCCTGGGCATAGCCGGAACCATGCAGGGCCCGGCACTATATGAAATGATGGAACTGCTCGGAAAAGACGAAAGTGCGCAGCGCCTGCGCCGTGCCTTTGAGCAGTTCAACCATATTGTTGAAGAAAAAGACTAAGCCTTATGCCGAAGAAGAAACCCAAAAAAGGCAAGCCTGAAGTACACAAAGACCTCAAAGGCTTTGACATAAAGATCAACGAATTCGGAGAGATCATCACCAATTTCGAAGTGGACAAACTCAATGAATTCCTGGATGAGAATGTCGATGATAAAAAACTGCGGGGCCGGCCGGAAGAGGAGCTGCGCGATGAAGAAGAATAAGCCGGCGGCCGGAGAATATGAACCATGGCCAGTAGCTCTTATCGAAGCAAAGAGCCCGGAGCATCAGCGCCCGGGCTCACGTATTTTAGGCGCCTGCCAGGTAACCCCCGCCCCACTTTTGCGTATGCATATAAGAAGAATGCCCGGCAAAAGCAGTTGATAAACAGCCCTTTTCATGATTTTGCCGCGAAAAATTTGAGCGGTATTGAGCAGATTTTAATATTTTGCATTCCAGTTTTCCGGGGCGTCCATTCCCCACGCCTCCAAAAACGCTGGATACTACTATTGAGAAAATTATAAAAACCAAAACCGATTTCCATGAGTCCCATGAACAATTACCGATTGGCATTGTGCCTTAATGCCTGTACCTGCCCATTCCTTATCCCTTTCACCTCACAAAAGCTGGCTGCCAAAAGCCAGTAGCAGCGCTGGCTGTTCAGGATCCCAAATCTAAAGAAATATGAAGAGACGACTACCACACCCCCCGCATCTCCTGTACCTGGCCTGCCTGATGGTATTTGCCCTGCATGCCCTGCCGGCCTATTCCCTGGAAAGTGGGCCCGCCACAGCCGGCTATTCCGAACAGACTACTCCTCCGGAGATCCTAAACGTACCGGAGGATATTACAGTCAGCGACACCTGCGCCATGCCTCCCCGGGACAGCCTGGAGGTGCTTGACGCAGAGGACGGCCCGCTGCCCAAAGTGTTTCCCGCAGACGAGTATCCGGGCGGCATCACCCCCTGCACGGGCTTCGATGTGTGGCGTATCTGGGAGGCGGAAGACAGCGACGGCCACATCACCCGGGATACCCAGGTGATCACCATCCTGCCGGATACAGAGGCCCCGGTTTCCACTTTCAATGTATCTCTGGATACCATCGTGGCCTGCGAGTTTGCCACTGAAAGCTACGGCTTGTGGAAAAACCGCCTGCAACTGGCGGTCAACTCCAATGCCTCCGACTGCTACGGCATATCGGATATCAGTGACGATTTTCCGGCCAGCCCTTTTTCTCCCGGCCCCTGCGACACCCTGGTGGTTACCATCACGATTACCGACCTGTGCAGCAATACACGGGCCTACACCGGGCATTTCATCACCCTGGATACCTCGGCGCCTGTGCTGATGAACCTGCCGGCCGGCGACACTCTGGAAATAGGCTGTGACACCCTGGATCAGTATCTGATGGACAACCCTGCCGGTATGGTGACGGTAACGGATTGCACACCCGGCCTGGTGGTAGCTTATCAGGAGGATACCCTGCCGAGTTCCAATCCGACCACCTGCTCTGATCGCGAATTCGACCTGCGGCGCAGCTGGTCCGTGACAGACTCCTGCGGGAACAACACTACGGCCATACAGTTGCTGAAGGTGCGCGATGACAGAGCACCAGGCTTTACCGTCCCGCCGGATACTACCATTTCCTGTGAGCTGGACTATACCGATATCAATATCACGGGCACCGTGCTCGATACGGCCGACCTCTGCGGCGGGCCCATAGAACTGGAATTCGATGATGTTAAAATAGACGGGCCGGAGGGCTGCAACCAGAACTTCATGATCCGCCGTACCTGGCGGGCCACCGATGAATGTGGCAACACCTCTATTCGCGGCCCGCAGATCATTACCGTGGTAGATACGGTAGGGCCTACCTTCCTGCTTCCCGCCGATACCACGGTAGACTGTGGAAAGGAGAGCGACCTCACCGTTACCGGCGAACCGGCGATGCTGATGGACAACTGCGGGAGCAACTTAACGTCTTCGGTGGCCGAAGAACTCATTATTCCCGGAAGCTGCCTCGGGGAATTTACCATCGAGCGCACCTGGCGTGTGGAGGATGGTTGCGGCAACGCTACCTATATGACACAAACCATAAATGTGATCGATACCATACCCCCTTCGGTAAATACCACAGCCAGTAGCCTGACAGTTACCTGTTCAGCGGGCGCCAGCCTGCAACGGCAGTTTGACGACTGGATACAGAGCCGTGGAGGAGCGCTGGCGGCCGACCGCTGCACCCCGCAGGACAGCCTGAAGTGGATCGCTTTGAATGCCGGCACAAGTTCCCCCGCCAGCATGGAGCTCCTCTGCCCGGCCCCCGGCGATACCATCGTGCTACAGGCGGTGGACTTTATCGTTGTGGACGAATGTGGCCTGGCGGACACCACCACCGCTACTTTTATTGCCATCGATAATACCGCCCCTGTCATCAGCAGTTGCCCTCAGGACGAGGTGATCTCTACCGGCGAAGGGGTATGCGAGGCCAGCTATACCCTGCAGCCACCGCTGGTGGAAGAAGAATGCGCCGCCAGCCTGCTGACGGAAAACCTCAGCCTGAACGTCGTGCTCACCGCCGATGCACCCCCCGGGCAGTTGAACGTCACACCGGTCAACCCGGTGGAACTGAACTTCGCCGTCACGGCTCCCCTGCCGGTAAACGTAGAGGGCGATGCCATGCTGCGCATTCAGCTGCTCAATGCCGATGCCGAGGGAGAGACGGAGTTTTTAAAGATCTTCGGTGAAGATGGCCAGCAACTGGGCAAAACCGCACGGGCGCCTTCACAGTGCAGCAATTCAGATACCACCCTGATCATTCCTGTAGAAAAGATCAACGCCTGGGCACTGGATGGCGTCATCACCATCCGGCTGGAGCCCAATATCGAACCGACCCTCTCCGGAGGCGCCGCCGTGAACGCCATCTGCTCTCCGGACTCCCGGGTGCAGGCCGGCCTTTCTTTCGACACCCGTGATTTTGCTCAACTCGGCTATCAGTACCGCATCAACAGCGGTGCCGCCGTATCGGTGAGCCCCCTTGGGCCTGTGGATGTCATCCTGCCCACCGGTGAGAATACCATAACCTATTACGTCCGCGATTGCGCGGGTAATGTCGACAGCTGTACTTATAAGGTGCGGGTGGAAGACCTGGAGCCGCCCATACTCGATTGCCCGGACGACATCAGCGTCGGCCTGGAAGAGGGCGCCTGTTCCGCTTTTGTAGCTCTTCCATTTCCCGATGGGGTGACCGACAACTGCGGAGTGGCTGGTGCTTTTTCCTCCACCCTGCCGTTGGATACGGCTTCCGCCTACCTGGTTTTTGCCGCCGACCCCGACCTCGACGAACTACAGGCACAGCCCAAAACCTTCACCTTTACCGATCTGGCCGCCAATGCGGTGGGCAGCGCCACCTTTACCCTCAAGCTTAGGGGAGACTTCAATTCCAACGGCGCTTTCCTGCGCATCTTCGGAGATAGCGGCAGCGAACTGGGCAGTACTTCCGTGGGCCTCGCCTCCTGTGATAATCCGGGCGAAGTGAATTTCAGCATACCTGCCGATACCTTCAACCTGTGGGCCAGCGACGGAACCATTCAGTTCCAGCTTCTGCCCAATGAAATACAGGCTCCCAACGCCATGCCCGGCGACGGCATAAACCCCTGCAATCCGATGACTCTCGATGGGGAAGTGGACAGCATCAGCTAGGTGTTCGGCACCCTCTCTTACAATCAGATCACGCCTTTCTACTTCGCGGAAGGCGCCACTCAGATCTCCTACACGCAAATGGTGCCGCCGGCCATCACCCCCACCCATGAGTTTAACGTGGGAGAGACCACGGTCTCCTATGTGCTGCCGGATAATGTAGGCAATCTCGATACCTGTTCTTTCCTGGTGACGGTGATGGACAATGAGCCGCCGGTAGCGCTCTGCCAGGCCACCATCGTGGAGATCAACCCCTCCGGCCTGGATGTGGATACGGTAAGTGTTGCCGACTTTAATGCCGGCAGTTTCGACAACTGCCTGATCGATACCATGTACCTGACGCCCAATACTTTCACCTGCGAACAGGCGGGCACTACCGTAATGGCCACCCTTACGGTAATAGACCAGAGTGGAAATGCAGCTACCTGCACCAAGCCGATCCGCATTGAATCGGAAGCGCCCAACCCCACTTACAGCCCCGGCATTTGCGGAGGAGATACGCTCTACCTCTTTGCCAACCCGCCGGTAGCGGAAGGAGGAGTGGTCTACACCTATCGATGGTTTAATCCCTCAGGGCAACTCATTTCTACCCAGAAAGACCCCATCATCCCCAATGTGGATGGCGATGATTCCGGGGCTTATGTGTTGCGCATCACCGGCCTGACCGGCTGTACGGCCGAGGAAGTCGTCAATGTGACGGTCACCAATCAGCCGCTGACACCGGCCATCAGCACCAGGCTTGCCGTATGCAGTGATGAAGACATCCGGCTGGCGAGCACCATTACGCTTAATAACGCCATCTACCGCTGGTACCGGGGCGTGCCGGGAAGCGGCGCCTTACTGGCTTCCACCACGATGCCGGAGTACACCGTATCGGGGCCGCACCCTGAAGGAACTCAACGCCCATGCGAAGACCGTGACGGAACTGGCG
>CAYVVK010000069.1:12369-14819 GCA_964454855.1 uncultured Phaeodactylibacter sp.
TCAACGTTTCTACCTTACCATAGAGGCTAATGGTTGTTTATCCGAGCCTTCTACGGCGGTGGCTATTTCGGCCGTCGACCGGCCGGTAGCGGTGGTCAACGATGATGAAATTACGATATGCGAGGGCGAGCCCATCGTTCTGGGTACCCTGGTCAACGGGGTCACCTATCAATGGGTGGGGCCCGACGGCTTTTCCTCCACCAGCCAGTTGCCGACGGTGATCAATGAAGCGACACTGGACAATGCCGGTGCGTACCGGCTTACCGTTACCCGCAACGGCTGTAGCTCTTTCCCGGATACCACACTGGTGATCATCCTGCCCAAGCCGCCCGATCCCGTGCTTACGGTAGATTCCGGCCCGGTTTGTGAGGGAGGGACGGTAGTGCTCAAGACCTTGCCGGCCGGCGCCAGCACCTACCATTGGGTATCTCCCGGCCTGGAAGAGTTCGTCACCAGCACCAACCAGTTTTCCATTCCCAATGCCACCGGCGCCAGCGCCGGGCAGTGGCGGGTATATACCAAAAAATTTGGCTGCCGGTCTGATGACTCGAACACCGCCAATGTCGTGGTGAACACCGTACCCAACGCCATGGCCAGCGCCAGCCCGGCTGCTGTATGCGAGCGTTCCCGGCTGGAACTGTTCGCCACGCCAGGTATTCCCGGCGCCAGTTATCAGTGGACAGGCCCGAACGGCTATATGTCGGTAGCGCAGAACCCGGTAGTTAACAGTGCCAGTATGAGCAATCAGGGCACTTACACGGTGAGGATCACCACCACTGCCGGTTGCACCGACACGGCATCCGTAGAAGTGAATGTACTGGAAAGCGTGAGCATCCTGGCGGTCAGCAACGATGCGCCGGCCTGCCTGGCGGGGCCTACCGATGTGCAGCTCAAAGCGACGGTCTTCCCGCCGGATAACGGTTCTTATTCTTATGAATGGACGGGGCCGGGCTATACCTCTTCTGACAGCTGCGCCCTCATTCCCAATGCCACGGCCGCCAATAACGGCAATTACCAGCTGGTGGTGGAAAGTGCGGAAGGTTGCCGCTCGATGCCGGCCTCTACCTTTGTGAATTCGAGGAACGCTCCGCAAAGGCCGGCGCCGCCAACTGTAGCGCCATCCACCCCGGCGCCCTTCTGTTCGGGAGAGCAGATCGTACTGCGGGCCACTCCCTATACCGGCACGCAGGTGGCCTACCATTGGCTGACGCCGGGAGGTAATATCACGACCAGCACGGAAACACTGGCGATCAACGGCGCCACACCAGATGACAGCGGGCCGTATCAGCTATACGTCACCGTTAACGGCTGCACTTCGGATACTTCTGGCATATTACCCCTCAACGTCAACCCCATTCCGTCGGCGGTAGCTGCCAGCAACAGCCCGGTCTGTGAAGGGGAAACCCTGCGGCTGTTCGCCAACACTCCTTCCGGGGCGAGCTACGAATGGACGGGGCCGATAAGCTCCTCCCTGTCCAACCCCACCATTCCTTCCGCCGACCCGCTCCTGCACACCGGCACCTACCGGGTGGTGGTTACGGTCAACGGTTGTTCTTCCAACCCGGCCACTACCCAGGTAGTGGTCGAGGAAGCGCCCTCTACGCCCATGGTTTCCAACAACGGGCCGAGCTGTATGGACGCCGGGGAAGCCGGGCTGCTGTTGTCTGTTTCCACCGGTTCCGCTACTCCCGGCGCTACTTATACCTGGTACAATAATGCCGGCGATACGCTTGGCATGACGGCAAACCTCAACCTGCTGCTGTCTGACTTTTCCAGCCTCAGGGCCGGAGTCAATACCTTGTATGCAGAGGCCCGATTAGGGGAATGCATTTCCGAACCTTCTCCCCCGACGATGGTTCAGCTGGATACCATTCCCGACATCCGCGCCAATGCCGGCATGGATACTTCCTATTGTGTAGGGTCGGAAGTTTTGCTGCAGGCCTCCCCACCCGCTATTGGCAGTGGCCACTGGGCGCAGGTGGAAGGAGACACGGCCAATGTAGGCATAGAAGCGCCGAACAGTGCGGTGACTCAAGTCGCAGGCCTGGAGGGCAACAATACCTACGCCTTCACCTGGTCGCTTTCTTCGGGCGCCTGCATCGATTACAGCGTGGATAGCCTGCGCCTGCGGATCGATGAGGCAGAAGAGGCCTTTGCCGGAGAAGACCGGCTGATCTGCGCCGGCGAACAGATCCTGCTGCAGGCGGATACGAGTTTTGAAGGGACGGGCCGCTGGCGGCAGTCGGCCATTCAGAGTGATTTTAATGTCTTTATTACCGATTCGACGAGCGCCACTACCACCGTTACCGGCAATGGCGTCCGCCCGGGCAATACTTATGTATTTACCTGGGTAGTGAACAGCGAATGTGGAGAGAGTAGCGATGATGTGTTCATCACGGTTTCCGACAACAATCCTTCTGCCGGGCCGGATCAGCTTGCCTGTAATGATA
>CAYVVK010000070.1:0-353 GCA_964454855.1 uncultured Phaeodactylibacter sp.
CGGCCTGCGCCAGGCCGATCTCGTCCAGGGCGTTGAAGAGGGCGGGCAGCGCCTCGGTGCGCACGAAGCGCAGCAGGAACCCCTGGTTGATGGAAATGCGGATGTCGTTGGCGGCGTACTTTTTTACTATGGCCGCCAGCTGGCGGGCCTTGGTGGCGTGTATGTCGCCGAGTATGATCTTGATGCGTATGGCGTGGAAGCCTTTTTGCTTTTGCTCGAAGGTGTTGGTGCTGCGCCAGATCTGGTAGCGGGCCTCGTCTTTGGGTTGTTCGAGTTCGGGGGGCTCGGGCAGCTCGGGGATCACTTCTTCCGGTACTTCGATGGGGTAGTGCTTGTTCTTCAGGGCGGGCCAT
>CAYVVK010000070.1:363-14817 GCA_964454855.1 uncultured Phaeodactylibacter sp.
AATTTCATGCGGGCCTTCTGCCGCTTTTCGCGTTCGCCGTAGCGGTCGAACACCCGGATGCAGGCTTCCATAAAGGGGATGATGGCCGCCGTGTCCAGGAAGTCGTAGACCGGCTGGGCCACCATGCCTACTGCGCCCAGGCCGCCGCCTACTACCACCTTGAAGCCGCGCTGTTCTTCGCCGTTTACCACTTTGATCCGGGGAATGAAGCCAAAGTCGTGGAAATAGGTGAAGGCGGAGTCGCGCTCGCTGGAGGAAAAGGCCGGCTTGATCTTGCGGCCCATGTCCTGGCAGATGGGGTTGCGCAGGAAATATTCGAACGAAGCCTGTACGTAGGGGGACACATCAAAGGGCTCCTCCGGGTCGATGCCGGCGGAGGCGGAGGCGGTGATGTTGCGTACGGTATTGCCGCAGGCCTCGCGGGCGGTCAGGCCGGCCTCGGCTAGTTCCACCCAGATCCTGGGGGAATCGTCCAGCCTGACGAAGTGCAGCTGTATGTTCTGCCGGGTGGTGAGGTGGAGGTTGCCGTTGGTGTAGTGCTCTGAGATATCGGCGATGCGGACGAGCTGCTCGGCGCTCAGGCGGCCGTAGGGGATCTTGGTGCGGAACATCTGCACGCCAAACTGCCGCTGGCCGTACACGCCGCGCGTCAGGCGGTAGAGTTTGAAGCGTTCCTCATCCTCCTGGCCGTTGTGGTAGGCCTCGATGCGGTTCTTCAACTCTACTATGTCGCGCTGGTCGGCTACTTTAAGGTGTTTTACAGACTTCATGGATTAACTTTTTCAATGGGGTGTTAAAAATCGAAGGCCTTTCGCGAATTGCTCCGGAAAGGCCATTTTTTAAGTCGGCATTATATCACTCATGCCGTACTTGCCTCACCAGAGCTCCGAAGAGTCATGTAGCAACAGCAACAGCACTGGCGGAAAAAAGCGTATGGCATTTTCTTTTGTTTTATCGTTCTGGACACAAGTATAGAGAGATCCGGGCAATAAAACAATACTAAGTCTATAGGATTTAAATAAAAATACGGCCGACAAAACTCCTGTGGCTGTTTAAGCGCTTAAAGTTCAGCGGATTAGGGTTCCGGTTTTTCCGATGTTAATTTTTTGAAAAAGTTGGGAAAAGTTTCATCGGCAGGATTTATCCTGGCGGATGCTTTCGGCACAGGGTTTTCCGAATTAAAGCCAGGTTGCGTTGTATTTATGTTCGAGTATTGCACCAAACCAACTACGGCCGTAACCTTCCAGGGTTTGTAAAACCTGGAAGCGTTTTGCTAAGAGCAAAGCAAAGGTGATGCCCCGTTGGGTACTGCCTGGCGGCAGTGTTTTTTTAGACAGCCTGCTGCTGCCTACCTGGCAGTAATGCTAATCTTTATACACAACTTTGGCATAAATGAGTACTAGAGCATTGCACCAAACCAATTGCGGCCGTAACCTTCCAGTGCCTGCCTGCTGTGCCGCCAGGTATAGGCAGGGATTTGCGAGCATTAGCATAGAAGCAGGCGCAAAAAAAAGTCGCATCACAAAGAATGTGATACGACCTACTACTAACAAATTATAATCCCATGAACATGAATGCGTCCTGTACAGCCTAAGCTTTGCTCAGGCCGGAGGTGAGCCGCGCCGCAAAAGACGCAGGGCTGCTAACCTCTGTGTATAAACTCTTTGGGCTTCGTTTTTATTTTATCGGATTATATAAAAACTGATATCCCCGAAGAGTTTAATGTGTAAACATCACGAACCCGTGATTTTGTTGCACCGGGCATAAAATTAACGGATTTATAACGGAAAAACCATCGCCGCGCTGACTTTCCGTGGCCGGGGCCGGAAAAAAAGCATTAGCATGACAATGAGTGAGGCGCCAGAGGGGGAAAGGTAGGGCCCGGGCAAAAAAAATGAGTCGCACCGCCTTGTCAGCGATACGACTCATTATATTATAATCCCATGAACATGTACGAAAAACTAGCATAATGCTAGCGAAAAAATAAGAGAAGAATTATCTTTATAGCTTGTTCCTCGAAGTGAGGAGGCAAATTTCAATGTCAATTGTTGGAATTTGTCTTATAGCAAGTCAGATCATTATCCCTAAAACCTGACTTGCTATGTGACAAACTAAATCCCATTTAATTATCCCAATTTTTGTTCGCCGGTTCTTTAACCGGCTTTATCTTCGTTTGACATTACAAACATCTTAATAATACCTAGGGATAACAAGGACAAAAAAAGCCTTTTGTGAAAAAAACAAAAGGCTTTTTTTGTTTAAACAGGATTGAGTCGCATTGATATTCAATGCCTTGTAGTTTGTACAGATGGGGTTATTGTGAATATAATGTTTTCTCAGGGGTCGGAAAAGCGAATATTTTTTTTGAAAAAAAGGGCAAACAGGGCTTTTAAAACTCGAAAAAGGGTGCCGGCCTTAACGAAACGGGCAGCTCTTCCAGGGTTTAACCGCCGGATCTATTCATAAAACGGATCCTGATACTCCGGCTTATTAATAAAAGTAGTATCGGTAAGCATGTTCAGGAAAGCGATCAGGTCTTCCTTGTCCTGTTCGGTCAGGGTGAAGGGCTGAATGTTGGCATCCTCGTTCTCCACGCCATGGCCTCCTGAGGCGTAGTGTTCGAGCACTTCTTCCAGGGTGCCGAAGCGCCCGTCGTGCATATACGGTGCCGTCAGGGCGACATTGCGTAGAGTGGGCGCGCGAAATTTCCCGTTGTCGTAAATGCTGCCGGTCACTTCACCCAGGCCTCTGTCGGGGAAGGCGGCCAGGCCGGGCACCGAGTCTATGCCGTTGTTGAAGAAGTTGTTCTCAGTGAACAGGGCGCTGCCGTGGCAGTGCGAGCAGCCCGGGTGGTCGAGGCTGTTGCTGGCGAATTCCACGAAGAAAAGGTCGCGGCCGCGCTGCTCGGAATCGGTGGGCCAGCCCTGCTGTTCCCAGACGATCTTGTCGAAGCGCGACTCATAGCTCACCAGGGTGCGCTCGAACTGGGCAATGGCCTTCACCGCCAGCTCCTTGGTGATCTCGCTCTTCTTCTCGATGCCGAAGGCCTTGCGGAACATGGCGGGATATTCGGCATGCCGGCTCAGCTTTTCCACTACATTATCCCAGCTTTCATTCAGTTCAATGTGGTCTTCCACAGGGATTAGCGCCTGCTCCTCCAGGGTGGCGGAGCGGCCGTCCCAGAAGAAGCCCTTGGGGTTGAAGGCCAGGTTGACAAGCGGCATGGAAGAGCGCCTGCCTTCGATGCCTAGTACGCCAACGCTCACCGCGGCCCCATCGGTAAAGCTCAGCTGCGGGTCGTGGCAAGTGGCGCAGGACATGGTGCTGTCGCTGGAGAGGATGGGGTCGTAGAACAGGTGGCGGCCCAGGGCAATGCCGTCCACCGTCAGCGGGTTATCTTCCGGGATGATGGGTTTGGGAAAGCGTTCCGGTACTTCCAGCTCGTAGGCCTGTGGATCGTAATCTGCTTCGATGAGATCATCCCCGGGGCAGGGGCCGCAGCCGCCGGTAACGGGATTGTCGTCCTGGCAGGAGGAGAAGGCGAGCAGGAGGGCAAGCAGTGCGGTAGTATAAAGATATATCTTCATGCTTATTGCTTTAAAAGGGGGTGCGGTATTTCGGCTTATTAACAAAAGCAGTGTCCGTAAGGGTTTCGAGGAAGGCCCGCAGATCCTGCTTATCCCTGTCAGAAAGGTGTAATTTTCTGATCTTGGGATCCACGTTCTCGGCGGCATGGCCGCCCTGGTTGTAGTGTGCTATTACCTCTTCCAGGCTTTGGAAGCGGCCGTCGTGCATGTAGGGGGCGGTGAGGGCCACATTGCGCAGGCTGGGCACGCGGAAGCGGCCGTTATCGTATCTTTTGCCGGTGTCCAGGCCCCTGCCCTTATCGGGAAAATCCGTGAGGGCGGAAGCCGGGTCCAGCCCATTGTTCATATAGCTCTGGTCGGTAAAGAGGGGAGGGGTGTGGCAGTGGCCGCACTCTCCGTTGGGCAGTTCTTCGGCGGAGTCAAAGAAAATGTGTTTGCCGCGCTCTTCGCTGGGCGTGAAGGTGTCTTCTCCGCGCATCACCCGATCGTACTTGGCATCGGCGCTGATCAGGGTGCGTTCAAACTGGGCCAGAGCGCGGGCAACCAGCTCGCGCGTCAGTTCTGCCGTATCGCCTATGCCGAAGGCTGCCCGGAAGTACTGCGGATAGCCTGCATGCCGGCGCAGGGCCTCTTCCACCGTTTCCCAGTCATTTCCCAGCTCATCGGGATTCTCTACCGGCAGCAGCGCCTGTGCTTCCAGGGTAGGGGAGCGGCCGTCCCAGAACAAGCCCTTGTAGTGGTAAGCGGCATTGGCCAGGGAAGGGGCATTGCGGCTGCCTTTACGCCCGGCTATACCCTGCGAGATGGCCTGCCCGTCGGTAAAGGCCCGTTCCGGCAGGTGGCAGCTGGCGCAGGAGAGGCTGCTGTCGGTCGACAAGATGGGGTCGTAGAAGAGGCGGCGGCCCAGGGCCACGCCTTCTTCGGTCATAGGGTTGCCGGCGGGCAGCAGCAGTTTGGCGAACTGCGCAGGGGCTTCCAGCTCATAAGGGGCAGGAGGCTCCGGAGCGCAGGCCGCCAGCAGGACGGCGAGAAATAATATGCCGGGCAGGAAACGCATTACTTCAGTGTAACGGCTTCCGTAATGTTGTCGGCAATAAAGTCGGCCGCAGGCGAGGTATTGGAATGGCTCTGCTTGACCTGGCGGAAATCGAGGAAGCTGGATTCGGAATCGACGAGCAGGCGGCGCAGGTCTACTTCAAAAGGCAGCGTAAATGCTTGTCCTTCGGAGAGCACAAAAGGCGTGTTGAAGGCCAGCTCCCGGTAGTTGCCGTCGCCGCCCACGTGGAAGGTCAGCTTGTCGGCAAAGTTGCCGCTGCCATCCAGGTCGGCATTGCCCTCGATCTTGAAAAAGATGTAGCTGGAGGCGTCTTCCCAGTAGTTCTCGGACAAGGGATGTCCCAGCTCGTAATCGGGGGGAATGGTGGTGTTGAGCTCAGGCGTGATGCCGAAGCCGAACTTCAGGCCGGTGTATTCTCCGGCGGGCACCTGCAGCTTGCTCAGGCTGATGCCCTGGCTGGCGGCCTCATCGGTGTATACGTCGGCATAGCTGAGGAGCGCCACGTCGAGCACGGGCACTTCTTCGGTGCCGCCATTGGCCTGGCGCAGCAGGCGGATGTCGGAGAGGTAGAACTGGAAGAGCTGCATTTTTAGTTTCATGTTCTCCGGGTAGTCGTAGGTTCTTTCGAACATGACGAGCGGCTCATCGCCGAAAGTGGAGCGGAAGTTGAGGTTCAGCTCGCTCATTACCGGGCTGGAATCGTCGTCGGATTGGTTGCAGGCAGCGAAGAGGAGAATTGCCGCCAGAGGAAATATCAGCAGGATGCGTTTCATGTGGATAATGCTTTGTGGTTATAAAGTGGATAAACCCACTATACAATTAAGGCTTGCTTTCGGAAAAAGTTTTCCGGCTTAGGTGTAGAAAATTGACGCCAGCCTAACAAGCTGCGATTTCACACTGTTGGAAGTACGTCAGTTTTCCTGTAACTGTACGGAAACAACGGAAAAGGATTGTGCCAGCCCGCTGACAATTTCTTCAATGAGCTGTTCGGGGCTGTCCTGCTCCACCTTGATGCCGCCAAACCACAGCTTGTAGTCCACCTGCAGGGTGACTGCCAGGTGGAAGCCGCGTTCTTTTTTGAAGCTTGCCGGCAGGCGGACTTCCCGCAGATAGGGTTCGGTGCCGATGCGGAGCACTTCCGGGATGGTATCCGTGGCTATCGTATCGCGAAACAGCTCGATGCGGTGGAACACATAGCCGGAATCGGGGCCGAAGTACATGCTGCCGTTCTGCAGGCTCAGCGGGTGCGTTTCGGGAAAAGAGTTCGGCTCGGCTCGGTTAGCCAGGCCTTCCACGCCTACAGCAAAGCGGATCTCCTGTACCGCACCCGCCTCCGGCAGGGTGCCGATCGTATAGTTTTGGGTGATGGTGGGGCTGACCAGGGAGAAGTTGTCTTCTATAAGCCGCGGGCTGGTAGTACCGTCCGGTTGGGTGATGAGCACTTCCAGCATTTCTTCCACGCCCACTTCCTGGCCGTTCTGAAAAACGAGGTGAAAATTGGATATATAATATCTGAGGCTGCCTAGGCGGAAAGGGTTGCCCTGGCGGTCGAGGTAAACGGAGTCGAGGCTGAAGCGCAGCAGGGTGTCCTGTTTGGTGTAGCGGTGCTGCACCGATAGGCGGAGCTGCGGGTAGACGCAGTCCTCGCTGTTGTTTCGGTCGGCGCGGAGGTCGTAATTCACGGCATTCACATCCAGGCAGCCTTCGATGGGCTCGTAGCAGCCGGCCAGGCTGAGCACTGCCCACAGCAGCAGGCTACTGCTGATTATTCTTCTCATACTCTTTGACCAGCTTTTTGACCAGTTGCTTGACCTGTGAAGAAAATTCCTTGTTGAGTATCCAGTTGTAGTACTGCTTGTCGCGGGAGAGCGTGGCGGCCACGGGTTTGCCGTTATATTTACCGAAATTAAAGACGATCTCTCCGTTGTGGCCGTACTTCATCTTCTGAGTGGCGTCTACGTAGCGCATGTCGTTGGTAAAATCGTGCAGCGCCTGCATGTCATTAATGATGGGAGCGGTGTGCACCTCGTCGTCCTGGTCTTTGTAATCCACGCCCCGGTAGCGTTCCAGCTGCCCCTTGAATACGTCGATGGTGGCCTTTACGTCGACCAGTGCATCGTGGGCATCCTCCATATCCTCTTCACAGTAGAACTTGAGGGCGGCCTTCAGGGTGCGGGGTTCCATTTTGTAGAAAATGCGTTGCACATCTATGGTGCGGCGGTTCTCGATATCCAGTTCCATGCCTACGCGGGCGAATTCCTCCATCAGCATGGGGATGTCGAATCGGTTGGAATTGTAGCCCGCCAGGTCGGCATTACCGATAAAATCGTGGATCTTATCGGCTACCTGCTGGAAGGTAGGCTTATTGGCCACGTCCTTGGGCGTAATGCCATGCACCCCCATGGCCTCCTCCGAGATGGGGATGCCGGGATTGATGAGCATGGAGAACTCCTCGGGCTCCCCGCCATTTTTAGGATATTTGATCATCGCGATCTGAATGATACGGTCGCGAATGACGTTCAGGCCGGTAGCTTCGAGGTCCAGAAAAATGAGGTCGCGGTCAAGCTTAAAGTCCATTGGTAAATTTTGGTTCTGTTATTATCGACGGTTAAAGCCGATTAATTATTGTCTTCGTCTTCAAAAACCGGGGCCAGGCCTTCGGTGTAGCGGGTGCCCAGCAGGCTTTCGCCCATATTGTAAATGAAATAGGCTTCCACTTCGGTAAGCTGGCCGGCCAGTTCAAAGGCGCGCTTCAGGCCCAGGGCCATAAAGGCGGTGGCGTAGGCATCGGCCGTCATGCAATCCGGGGCGAATACAGAAGCGCTGAGTAAAGGGGTACGCTCCGGGAAGCCCGTTTTCGGATTGATGGTATGGCTGTATTTCCGGCCGTCCACCTCGTAGAAGTTGCGGTAGTTGCCGGAAGTGGCCAGTGCCTGGCCCTGCAGGGGCACGGCGGCCTGAATGTCGTTCAGGGCGGCGGCCTCCCGGGGTACGTTGATGCCGATCTTCCAGGCTTCTCCCCGGGGGTTCACCCCTTCGGCGGCCACTTCTCCGCCGATCTCCACCATGAAGTTGTTTACCCCTTTATCGGCAAGCAGCCGGGCCGCGATATCCACGCCGTAGCCTTTGGCCAGGGCGCTGAAATCGAGTTGTACGCCCGGCCTGGCCTTGCGCAGCAGGTAGCCGTTCTCGGTGGACACCAGTTCCACCTTATCCATGCCGATGAATTGTAGCAGGGAATCCACTATCACGCTATCTACAGCTTCTACTTTTTTCCGGGGGGCATAGCCGAAACCCCAGTAGTTGACCAGTGGCATGACCGTGGGGTCGAAATAACCATCGGTGCGTTCGTATACTTCCCGGGCCTTTCTGTAATTGGCGAGGAAGTGCAGGTTCTCATAGCCCCCCACCGACTGGCTCTCGGGATCGTACTGCAGGCTGAAGGTGCTGTCCGCCTGGTTGAACTGCGAGATGGTGGAGGTTTCTATGTAGGTGGATACTTCCAGGTTGAGCCGGCGCAGCAGCTCATCGATCTCGGGTTTGAAATTGCGCTCCTGCGGGTCGCTGTAGGCTACATTATAAGTGGTGCCCATAGTCTCTCCCTGTATCTGGATGTAAGGCGCCGGGCCCTGCTGACAGGAGAAACAGAGGGTGGAAAAAACCAGCGCGACGAGATAACAGAATACTCGCATAGGAATGAATGATTCGTTTATATGCCGCTTCGGGCCTGCGCATCCACCGAATACCAGCCCGGCCCGGCGAGGAGGATGCTGACGAAGGCCATCATAAACATCAGGGCCTTTTCGATGCTGGAAAACGGCTCCCCCCAGTTGGCGACAAAAATGGCGACAAACATGGTGATGATCAGCGGGACCGTCGCCCAGCGGGTGAACAGGCCGATGACAACCAGGGCTGCACAGCCCAGTTCGGCAAAGGTAGCCAGCCCCAGGGAAACTTCGGGGCCAAGGCCCAGGAAATTCAAAAATTTAATGGGCTCGCCGGAAAAAAAGCGCATCAGCTTGGGATAGCCGTGGCCGATGATCATGCTGCCGCCGAAGGTGAGGCGCAAGAGTAAAAGTGCGATGTCGGTTTGCTTGTCAGTGGGCATAGAGTGAGGGCGTTTTATTTTTTGAAGTTTTCAACAGGCCAAAGTTAAAAATTTTTACTGAGGGCCGGCCGGCAGGAGATAAGAGAAGTACTTAAGTGGGCAGTTTTAGTTTACTTACACTGCTTCGGCAGTAGGGTCTGAAACGTTTTGTTCTCAGGCGTTCCGAGAAGATTGTTGAGCATGGCGAAGCCCGCCCCGGTACGGGCCGGTATGGGTATGGGTCTGGGCTACCTTGTTAAATTGTTATATTGTTCTGTCCGCCCACTTACTTTTTCTATATTAGCGGTCAGATATCAGGGCCCGGAATACCGCTGCGCCGCAACACCTAAACGAATGCACGAGCCCACGAATACACGTTTACTCTACCTGGCTACCCTCCTCATCCTCCTCAGCCTCTTTCTCAACCTGGGGGTGCAGCCCGTCTACCTGGAGGAGCCCCGCCGGGCCACCATTGCCATGGAAATGGAGGAGAACGGCAACTTCATCGTGCCTACGCAGTTTGGCGAATACTATTACAAAAAGCCGCCGGTATTCAACTGGGTGGTTTGGGCCAGCGCTCAGCTGATGGGGGGGTACACGCCCTGGGCACTGCGGCTGCCGACGGTGCTGTCCGTTGTTTTTACCTCCCTGCTGTTGTACGGGCTGGGGCGCCGTTACGTAGGGCAGGAATTCGGCTGGCTGTCGGCCCTGCTCTTTCCCATCAGCGGGGGCCTGTACTTTTACTTTTCCCTGCTGGGGGAGATCGACCTGTTCTATACACTGGTTACTTTTGCCAGTTTCGCCACCCTGTTCCACTTTCAGCAGCAGGGGCGGTACGGGCTGATGTTCACCACTACCTATTTCCTGGCAGCGGTGGGCACCCTGACCAAAGGCCTGCCCTCCGTGCTTTTCCTGGGCCTGTCGGTGCTCGCCTGGCTATGGTATACGGGAGAGCTGCGGCGCCTGTTCTCCCTGGCGCACCTGGCGGGTATTCTGGTGTACGGCGGGCTGGTAGGCGGCTACCTGCTGGCCTATCACCAGTACAACGACATCGGGAATTACCTGCAGGTAATGGTGGCGCAATCCAGCGAGCGGACGGTGGCGGAAAACAGCCTGCTGAAATTCCTGGAGCACCTGCTGATGTTCCCTCTCAATACCATCAAAGACCTGCTGCCGGGAGGTTTGTTGTTGATCTTTGCCATTCGCAAGGGCCTGCGCAGCCTTTTGCTGCGCAATAAACTGCTCACCTTCGCAGTAGTGATCTTCCTGGCCAATGTAGTGGTGTACTGGATCTCTCCGGGTTCCCGCCAGCGCTACATCTACATGCTTTATCCATTCCTGCTGATGATCGGGCTGTATGCCTATCAGCACCGGGAAGAGGTGAAAGCCTGGCGGTTCAGGGCCTTCCGCATACTGTCGGGCGTGCTGATCGGGGCTATGGCGCTGGGCTGCCTGGCGCTGCCCTTCATCCCTGAGCTGGCCTTTCTGGACTACCGCCTGCCTCTGGCCATTGGCGGTTTTGCAGCAGCGGCGGCCCTGTTCTACTTCTATTGGCGGCAGCCCCGGTACTCGCTGCTTCTGCTTATTCTGGCCACTGTCCTGGCGCGGCTGCTCTTCAATTTTACCGTCCTGCCGCAGCGCGCCTACCAGAGCGACGCCCAGCAGGATGAGGAAATAGCCCGGCAACTGGGCCAGCTCGCGGGGGAAAGCCCGGTCTACCTCTACGAAGACAGCCGCATCTCCTTCGGCGTAATCTTCCACCTGAACCGGATCCGGAATAAGGCGCTGCGGCGCAACTATGAGAAAGTGCCGGGGGCTTACTACATCGCTCCTCCGGAGGCCTTCCCCCGTTCAGAAGTGCTCTTGCGAATTCCTTACGATGGTGATGAGTATGGGGTGGTGAGGTATGAGTGAGCCTGTTCAGCAGTAAACGACATCATTCCAGCCAAAGGTATCTTCCCGACGGCCGTTTTTCCAACTTCATCCGCATTGGCTTCGGACAGCCTTTTGATGAGGCGGTGGAGCGCAGCCTGAAGGTGCTGAGGGAGTTGGTTTGCCGGAGTTTGGAGGTGTAGTAAGGCTTTCCGCGGGCAGTATGCGCGAATCCAATTTACGGGTTGCCGGAAAGTTGTTGGAGTGCTTCCCGGGTAGCGGGCTGGAACCGGTGCGCCGAATCCCGGACAATATCTTCCCCTAAGGCGGTAGCTTCTTCCAGCCGCTCGCTTTTAAGCAGGGCCAGGAACAGGTAAAACTCCACTTCATCTACTCTTCGGAAAGTATGGGGTGCGGTATCCAGGTAAGCTTCGTATTGATCAATTGCTTCGGCATATCGCCCCTCTTTGTATAAATAATGCCCCAACTGGTAGAGGCTATCCAGGCTGCTGTTTGGGCCATCTTCCAGGCCTTGGTCAGACCGCAGGGAATTGGAGCCAGGTGGGTATTGCCGGCTTAATTCATCAGCAAGCTGGCCGGGAGGGGGAGCAGTAGGGAAAAGGAAAAATATGGCTAATATGAGTAAAAGGCTGGCGGCAATGCCGATCGGCAGAAAATTGGCCCTGTCGCCCAGGCGGAATATGCCTTTCCGGCCTTTGGGAGAATGGCCCTTGAGGCTTTTCCTGTGGGCCTGTAGTTTACGGCGCAGGTTTTCCCGGGCCATCCATTCCAGGGCATTTTCTTCGAACTCCTGAATTTTCACCTCTTCAGCCAGTTCGCTATCCTCCGCCATTTCCTTTAGGAAGGCCTGCCGTTCCTCTTCAGGCATTTCTCCTTTGAGGTATTTTTCGATGCGCTGAAAATGCTTCATAGTAATTCTTCTATGCGCTTTCGGAGGTTGCTATCTTCCAGGATCATCTTTCGCAGCTTTTCCCGGCAGCGGTAAGCGGCATTTTGTGCCGACTGTACCTTCTCATGGCCCAGTTCTTCGGCCAGCGCCTGCATGGAAGCGCCTCTTTTTAGCATTTCAAATATTTTTTTACACTTATCGCCTACTTTTTCTATCAGCTGCCGGTAAAGGGCTACCAACTGGCCATCCCGCCCTCTTTCGATGTGCAGGTCCTCCGGACTCAGGGAATGGCCCATCAAGCCGGCCAGCTTTTCTTCTTCCATATGGTAAACCGGCTGGCGTTGCTTGAGGAAGATGTTTTTACAAATGGCCAGAAAATAGGTCTTCAGGGCACTGTTTTCTTTAAAGCGGCCTTTGCTGATGTTGAGGATCAGAGCCTCGAGGCTCTGCCAGAACGTATCTTCGGCGTCGGTGTCGTTGCCTCCCAGCTTTTTTACCAATGCTGTTGCTGCCTGTTGCAGTTCCTTGTTCTCGCACAGTTGCCGGACGGCTTCGTCGTATTCCGCTCTGGTTCCCCGCAGGGCCGCTATGAGCTGGGTTTCATCCTCCATGGGATCGTGCTGTTTGGTTCCGTAATTTTTGAAAGGATACTCAAAAAAAAGAAACTTTTTTCGAAAAAAGTTCAGATCAGGGGGATAAAGGCGTTTTTGCGAGCCGGAAAAAGTGATCTGCCTGGGAAATGTATTTTTTTATGCCGATTGAGTATCTTTTGCCCAACCATCGTACTACATACAAGTTGATCACCTAAATCCCTCATGCGATATGAAAAAAGGATATTTGCTTTTGCTGGCCCTGCTAACCTGTGCCCTGGCCTGGATGGCCTTTCAGCAGGCACAGCCCGAACAGCCAGACTCCACATACTATAACGGGCAGGTTGCAGCGTTTGATAAGCTTGCCGAAGAACAGTTTAACCGGGGAGAATACCGCCAGGCGATTGCCTATTTCGATAGCGCCCTGGCCATACTGCGGGATAAACTACCGGAAGAACGGGTGAAGATTGAAGAGCTGACCTACAATAAGGGACATGCCTATATGGAATTGAATGAGTATCAGAATTCCCTGAAGTACTTTCTTGAAACCCTGGATATACTGAAAGGTGTGCCCGATATAGAGGAGACTTACAAAGCGTACAACTATCAGGCCATCGGCGTGGCCTACCGCTGCATGGGTGATTTCACCAGAGCCGGGCAGTATTTTGACCAGGCCCTGGCGGCCCGGCTGGAAGAGTTCGGAGAAGGCCACCTCGACGTTGCCGCCACCTACATGGTAATTGGCCGGCTACACAAAGAGCAGGGAGAATTCGACAAGGCCCTGGAGCTGCTTAATAAGGCCCTGGAGATCCGGGTACGGAAAGGTGAAAAACCCGAACACATTGCCAATACCTATACGACCATCGCCATTACCCTGGGAGAAACGGGAGAATACCGACGGGCTATTGACTCTCTTCAGAGAGCACTGGCCATTCAACGGCAGGCACTTGGAGCGCAGCACCCGCATGTGGGCAGGACAATTAGCCAGATCGGCCAGATGTACCTGCTGGCGGATAGATCCGGAGAGGCGGAGGCGTATCTGCAAAAAGCCCTGGCCATTCAACTGGAAAGATTTGGCCCCACCAATGTCAATACGGCTTATACGTACGCCAATATCGCCATTTCCAGGTTTCGGGACGGCCAATTTGACGAAGCTCTTCAGACGATCGATAAGGCCCTGGCCAGCCTGAATTTCACCTCCATGGGCCGGCTCAATGAGGTATTGTCTACTTATCATGCGGCCATTTTTCTGGGGTACAAGGCTAAGTTTTACCGCAAACAATCGGAGCTGGCCGCCGAGCCCACCCTGTTGCCGGCCTCAGACAGCCTGTACGCCATGGCCATCCAGGTGCTTCAGGACCTGCAAAAGGCGCTCGGCTCCGACGAGTCCAATGTGGAACTTATCGACAAAAGGTACGATATCTTTGAGGGGGCTATTACTACCGATTACCTGCTGGGTGTGGAGGAAAAGACAAACGGGGCAGCCGGCCGCCGGGCGTTTGCCATCAGCGAGCAAAGCAAATCCTTTTTGCTGCGCCAGGCCTATTCCGGACTGACCGCCAGGCAGGTCTACGGCGTTCCGGATGAACTGCTGGCCCGGGAAAAGCAACTAAAGGCCAGGATCGCTCAACAGAAAAAGGCCATCTATTTGGAAATGCAGGAACCCGGGTTAGATAGTGCCCTGGTAAAAGACAGGCGCGATACGCTCTTCCAACTGGCCAGGGAATACGACGGCTTCCTCGAGGAAATGAAAGCCCAATACCCCCGATACCACAACCTCAAATACGGCAACACTGTGATTGGCGTATCCGAGGTGCAGGAACAGATACTGGCCCCAGGACAGGCGCTGGTGGAGTACTTTGTGGGCGACAGCACCATCTTCGTTTTTGTGATACAACCCCATGATTTCCTCTTTATCCGCATCGCCAATGACTTTGGGCTGGAAAAGCTGGTGCGCCGGATGAGAGACGGCATCTACAACGCTATCCTGGGCGAGGAAAGCCATTACGACTCCCTGAACCGCCAGTATGTGCAGACGGCGCATCAGCTATATCAACATCTGGTGCTTCCCTTCGACACGCTGCTCGAAGAGGAAACGGAACTCATTATTATTCCCGATGGGGCGCTGGGGCTGCTGCCCTTTGAAGCGCTGCTGGTGGAACCGGCAGTGAAGGAAGATGATTTTCGCCACCATCATTATCTGCTGAAAAGCCATTCATTAAGCTATGCTTTTTCCGCTACCTCACTCAGAGAAATGAAAAGTACAGAGCATGCCCAACCTCCCGCCGGCGATGTTCTATTCGTAGCGCCTTCCTATGGAAGGGCTGCCGATGGCCGGATGGCAAACAGGG
>CAYVVK010000071.1:0-14771 GCA_964454855.1 uncultured Phaeodactylibacter sp.
TTCCCGCACCTCCCGGTAGTAGGGCGCCACCTTTCTCTGATAATAGATGCTGCCCAGAACGATGAAGGGTATGGGCGCCATGCCTATCAGGCCCAGCGGCAGCGAAACGGCACATAGGGCCCAGCCGGCGAAGAGCACCAGCGTAATGAGCTGAATGATCTCATTGAATATATTGTTGAGGAAGCGTTCCAGCTGGTTGACGTCATCGTTGAGCATGGCCATCAGGTTGCCGGTGCGCTGGCTTTCGAAATAGGCCAGTTCGCGGCTCTGCAGCTGCTGATAGGCATCCATACGCAGATCGTGCTGCACGTTTTGGGCCAGCTGCATGAAGCCTCGTTTGAAGAGCCACTCGAACAGGCTTTCCAGGGAAAAGATGACAAAGGTCAGTATGGTAAGGAAAATGACGATTGGCCAAAGCTGGTCCAGGCCGGTCCAGCGGATGATCCAGGGAGGGACATTGCCGCTGGCCGTATCGATCAGCCAGGCCGTCAGGAAAGGCGGCATCAGGTCGAAGATCTTATTGGCAATACTGGAGCCGGTGGCCGGCCAGAGGGGCCAGCGGTATTTGTCAAGATAGCGGAAGAGGCGCTGCATCGGGCGTTGAGGTTCTTGCATATTACGTGTTTGTATCCGTAAGGGAATGCGGTGGCCATTCTAAAAGTTCATTCCGGTATGGCAGCACCGGCATGGCTGGCCAGTTTAAGGGCTTGGCGAAGTTGTTCTTTCTGGTTGAGGTGGGTGTTGTCGATGACTATGGCGTCATCGGCCTGGTGCAAGGGGCTATCTTCCCGGTTGGAGTCGATGTGGTCGCGATGCAGCAGGTTTTCTGTCACCGCCTCCATGCTGGCGGAAATACCTTTTTCCTGCAGTTCGTCGTAGCGGCGCTGCGCCCGTACTTCCAGGCTGGCGGTGAGAAAGATCTTGAGCTCCGCATCGGGGAAAACGACGGTTCCGATATCGCGGCCATCCATGACGATGCCTTTGCCGGCGCCCATTTGCTGTTGCAGGCGGACCATGGCCCGGCGCACAGCAGGCAGAGCGGATACCTGGCTGACATAATTGGAGACGTGCATCTTTCGGATCTCCTGCTCCACATCTTCGCCGTTCAGTATGGTGTGCTTGTGCTCGCTGAAGCGGATATCTATATCGGCCAGTGCCTGCCGGATCCGTTCGTCATCGTCCAACCCGACCTCCTCTCGAAGAAAATAGAGTGTAACGGCCCGGTACATGGCCCCGGAGTCGATATAGGTATATCCGAGCCGGGCGGCCAGTTCTTTGGCCAGGGTACTTTTGCCGCAGGAAGAGTGGCCGTCGATAGCAATGGTGATCTTGTGCACGGTTTTGCGTTTTCGGGGCGAAGATAGGCACTTCCGGGCAGTTTAGAAAATTGGCTGATCGGTTGATTGAGTTGATACACGAATACACAATATCCCCCTCTACTTCAGATACCCCAGTATCCGTTCCCATAATTTTTCATAGGGGATGATCTCCAGCTCCGTTACGACCCCGCGGTAGAAGAAAGGTTGCTGTTTGAGCCTGTCCAGGTACTTCTGGGCCTTGTCGGAGAGGTCGTCTATCTGGAAATCGGCCTTGTTGGCCTGCTGAAGCAGGCGGATAAACTGTACCGGGCGGGTGTATTCCTCTTTGCGCAACTGCTGGTTGGCGTATTTCTTGAGGCGTTCTATCCGTTCGGTGACGGCATTAAAGCTGTTGCGTTCCATCAGGAAGAGTATCTGCAGGATGATCATTAGGACGGAGAAGATGCGCAGGCTCTTGGGATAGAGTACCGGGCTGTTGATCATTCGGCTGGCGCGGAAATTCTTCTTGCGCTGCATTTGCAGCACTTTATTGGTTTTGCCTTCACTCTCTATGATGTAATGGACATAGGCCTTGTAGATGTTCCATTTCTCCTGTTCTGTTTCCTCCAGTTTTTTGAACCTGGAGTTGTCTGCGGCGCGGTTGTATATGGCAATGGCGTTGATGTAATTTTCCGTATGCATGGCCAGGAGGAAGTAATACTCCATGAAGAGGAACCAGGTTTCGCTGCCCTCCGAAAAGCGGTTGAGGCACTTTTCGGCATTGGCGCGCCCGTCGCGGTAGTTAAGCAGGTGGAGGTAGGCAGACATTTTCTTGGTCTGAAAAGTAATGAGCTTGTTCTCCTGTTCGTAAACGGGATGTTGTTCGATGTACTTCTCGCCCTGTTCACAGACTTCCAGCATGGCCTCAAAGTCCTGCATCATTTCATAGCGGTAGGCCCAAACCAGGTACATATTGTAGTTGATCACCGGCGATTCATACTGCTCCGAAAGGCTGACCAGGGCGTCGCAGTAGGAAGTGATGCGTTTTTCCAGGCCTTTTACTTTGGATAAAGGCTTGTGGTAGTTCATGATGGCCCGCTGGTAGAACTCTTCCGAGCGGATCTCCGCATCCAGAATGGGCGTGAATTCCTTGAGGTGTTCATCGTAGGTGTCATAATTCCGTTCGTTGCCTTCCCTGGCGGCATAATCCCGCAGTATGCGGCAGCAATTGACGACTACATCGGCGAAGCGAAACTTGAGTGCCGTGGTGAGCAGTTGCCGGGCCATCTGAGCCGCCGTGTGCGGTGCGTTGTACCAGAGCAGGGTTTTGACCAGTGTCCATTCCTTATTGCAGGAATAGTAAGCCCGGTCGTAGTTGGAAGCGGAAGGCAGGTTGACATCCAGGAAGAAAAGGGTATTGAGCAGGCGCTTGCGAAATCTCGACTTCAGCTGCCGGTATTTGGGGTCGGTAGGGCTGCAGCCATACAACAGTTGGGCGGCCTCCCGGTCCGTCTTGAATTTGTTGGCCCGCAGCCCTTCGTAGAAATCGTTGAACTTGCTGTTCTTATTCCGTAGCGACTGGCCGTCAAAAATTTCGATCTTGCGGGCCTTGCGTTTGGTAACAATCCTGGAAATCTCTATTAGGTGCTTCATTCCGCTGGCTTATGGCCTTTTGTGACATTGTAAAAGTTGCCTTTTTTCTGTGTATTCGCAAATTTAAATGTCACAATATGGAAAAAACGTAAGCTGGGAAAAAACAAGAGGGTTCTTCAGGCAGGAACCCGAAGAACCCCGGTTAGAAATTTTCGGTTCAATTCAGCTTTATGGCGGTCCGCTTAAGCACAGGGCTTACCGGCTGAGGCTGAAAAATCTTTGTGGAAGATTCCGGACCACCTTAGGTTCTGGAAAGATCAGTATTCATCCTCGTTGAAGAGGAAATCGTCTTTTCTGGGGTAATCCGGCCAGATATCTTCAATGCCTTCGTATACCTCCCCCTCATCTTCCATTTGCTGAAGATTCTCGATGACTTCCAGGGGCGCGCCCGAACGAATCGCGTAATCGATAAGCTCGTCGCGGGTAGCGGGCCAGGGAGCGTCTTCAAGGTGGTAGGCAAGTTCTAAGGTCCAATACATATACTTGCAGGTTTAATAAATGACAATTCAAAATGTTACAGAAAAAAATTGTATAACGATCGATAAGGTCAAAAAGATTCCGGAAGGCCAACCTTTTAAAATGGAACGAAATTCAAAAGGCTCCCTTTGGAAAGCGGATTTCCCAGAAACCTTCTACTTTATTTCCCAAAAGCCGCAGAACGATTTTCGGCAAATGAATAAAAACCTATTGGATTATCCAAACAAATTTCACCTAATTTTTAATTGCTCATTCATAGCTTTTGATGACTTCAAAGGGCGAATCTTCATAACCCTGAGGGATTTCCCCGACAGTAGCGGAATCCACAGGCCCCGTAGGATCACAAACATAGTACGCTTTGCCCTTATAACGAACGAAGCCATCCTTTGTTTGAGGCAGGGCCACCGCCACTGTCAGATGGCCCGGATAAGCCAGCACGAGCATGGGCAGGCCCAGCAGTTCCTGCGCCAGGCGGACAAAAAGGGCAGTCCGGTCCTCACAATCGGAAAAGGGGTATAAAAAGACTTCTTCGGCCACCATGGGCTTGCTTTTGCCGAAATGCGCTTTGTCTTCTTTATAGGCAAAGGAAGAACGCGTAAAGGCGGCCAGCAGTTCCGCTGCTTCCCATTTGTTTTTTCCTTCCAGCATCCGCTTCAGTTGCGGCAGCAGCGAGTTCATCAGGGCGGAAGAGAGCGGCACATCGAGGTACTGGCTTTCCTCCAGCATGGGGTAGTCCGCCATGAACTCCCGGATCGTCTCATTCACCTCCACTTCCAGCTGATGCCATTTATCCCGGAAGAAAAAGCGGGCCTCCCGGCGGCTGAGCCTGGGGCGCAGGAGTGGGAGCTGCTTCAGTTGGAAGGAGAAAGAACGCCCTTCGGGATTGGGCTGGAAGTTCAGCAGATATAGTGCCTGTTGAGCAGACCGCCCACTGTGGATATTGGTCAGGTTGACAAAGCTGCGGCCCCGGTCCTTGATGATGGGGGCTTCGAATATCGCGTCCCGGGAATAGGCATACAGGAAAACGTCATCGTCCAGATAGGCCAGCCGGGTATCGAAGCCGGCCTGGGAGAGTAAAAACCAGCAGGCCAGCTCTTTCTCCACCTTTGGCCGGCCGGTGTAGATCTTTTCCAGGGCCTTGGTGAGCAATTGGTAGTGCAGCCAGTCGTTGAGATTTAAGGCCTTGCGCGCCTGGCTGGTGCTCTTGAGCAGAACGGCGTAATCCGTGCGGGCAAGGGCGTGGAAATGGGCTACCAGCCCCCGCTCGCTGATAGCCGGAGCCCCGGCGCTCAGCAGGCTGGGGTTATAAATAATGCGGATGTTCTCGGAATAGAAAGGAAGGATCATCTCCAGGTTTTCCTGTGCCGTGGCAGGCTTTCCGGCCAGCAGGCCGGCCAGTGCTAGAAGCAGCAGTATCCGGGGCATAGTGGTTTCTTTTTCAAAAAGTTTTCCCCCCGACGGCCCCTTTGTCTGGCTACAAGCGGCATATGGCCGGAACCATCGGAGATCATAAAAACGAAAGCGTATCTTATCAATAGAGGATACGCTTTGAAATGCATTTTAGTATCAAAAAAGTTCAAATACCGGCTTAAATGATCAGCATGGCATCGCCGTAACTGAAAAAGCGGTATTCCTCCTTTACCGCTTCCTGATAGGCTTCCATGATGAGTTCATAGCCGCCGAAAGCACAGGCCATGATCATCAGGCTGGATTTGGGCAGGTGGAAGTTGGTGATCATAGAATCTGCGATATGGAACTCATAGGGCGGATAGATGAACAGGTTGGTCCAGCCGCGGTCTGCCTTGAGCATACCTTCCGCCGAGACTGCCGATTCTATGGAGCGCATGCTGGTGGTGCCCACGGCACAGATGCGGTTCTTATTTTCTTTTCCTTTATTGACTGTATCGACGGCATCCTGCTCGATCTTGAAGTATTCGGCATCCATCTTGTGCTTCGAGAGGTCTTCCACATCGATGCTGCGGAAGGTGCCCAGGCCGACGTGCAGGGTGAGGTCTGCGAATTCCACCCCTTGTATCTCGAGGCGTTTCAGCAACTCGCGGCTAAAATGCAGCCCGGCAGTAGGAGCCGCCACGGCACCCAATTCCTTGGCGAAGACCGTCTGATAGCGTTCGCGGTCCAGTTCTTCCGCCGGGCGGCCTATACCTTTAGGAAGAGGCGTATTGCCCAAAGAATGAAGTTCTTTCTGAAATTCATCATCCGGCCCGTCGTAGAGAAAACGGATGGTGCGGCCGCGGGAGGTCGTGTTGTCCACTACTTCCGCTACGAGTACTTCGTTGTTGGAATCGTCGCTGAAGTACAGCTTATTGCCCACGCGGATTTTGCGGGCAGGGTCTACCAAGACATCCCAGAGGCGGGATTCGGGATTCAGTTCTCTCAGCAGGAATACTTCTATTTTGGCGCCTGTTTTTTCTTTTTTTCCGTAGAGGCGGGCCGGAAAGACCTTGGTATTGTTGAAGATCATGACATCTCCCTCGTCAAAGTATTCCAGCACGTCCATAAAAGTGCGGTGTTCTATCTTGCCGGTTTCCCGGTGGACGACCATGAGCCGGGAATCGTGTCGGTTTTCTTTTGGGTATTGGGCGATTAATTTTTTGGGCAGTTCGAAGTCAAATTGTGACAGTTTGGTCCTCATTCTTTTGATGCTTTTTCAGAAATAAGAGCGCAAAGATAATTAAATAAAGCCTCACGCTCAGTGCCTTGAGGGTGAAATTCCAAAATTTGATGATATTCTTGCATGAAGGGTGTTCCCTCCACCCCCGGCCTTCGGTTTCTACAGCTTCAATGAACCTGTTCAGGTGTTCCGGTTTTATGATTTTCCTTCCTGCTCACCGCAGGTAGGCAGGCCGGTATTGCGGCCAGTTGCTTAGCGATAGGCCGGCATTCAGCCAACCGTACGGCCATTACCTCTGAACAATTACCATTAAATACATCTTTGGGCACGATATGTTTGGATGTTTATTTAAAAAGGATAGCCGAGGGCCAGGTTAAAGGCCAGATTTTCCCGGCGCCAGCCGGGAGCCCCCAGGGCGATCTCATCGAATACCCAGGCCGGCCCGCCCTCCAGATAAGGTTTGCGCAGCGGGAAGGCCACATCAAGGCGCAGCACAAAGTAGGTGATATCCAGCCGCAGGCCTACTCCTGTGCCCACTGCGATCTCCCGGTAAAAATTGTTCCAGTCGAACACTCCCTCCTCGGCCCGTTCCGGCCCTTTTTCCAGTAGCCAGATGTTGCCGGCATCGACAAACAGGGCTCCTTTCAGGTAACTGTAAATGGGGAAGCGGTATTCGGCGTTCAGCTCGAGCTTGATATCGCCGGTCTGGTCGTTGTAAGCCGTGGTGTCCTGAATGCCGGCATCGCTCGTTCCCGGGCCCAGGGTGCGGATCTGCCAGGCGCGTATACTATTACTACCTCCCACAAAGAACTGGCGTACGAAGGGTACCGTCCTGGAGTTGCCGTAGGGATAGGCCAGCCCAAGGTTGGCGCGCACGATCCAGTCGCTTTTTTCCCGGTAATGATGATAACGGCCGTCTCCTTCTACCCGAAAGAACTGGGCGAAAGGAAGGCCGAGCAGTTCGTAGGATTCTTTCTGGGCGGGCCTGAGCAGGGAGTAAAGGCCGTAGGCCAGGTTGCCCGCCGGTTCCACTCTGGCTTTGGCAAACAAATAATCGTGCCTCGCCCCCGGCCGCTGTTCACTGTAGTTGTACTGGTAGGTGGCTCCGGCAATAAAATAATCGGTATAGCTTTCCTGCAGGCGTGGGTTTTGGTTCACCGTCTGGAGGAATTCCTCTGTGGCGTCCAGCAGGTTGACCTGTGTGAGCTGCAGGGGATACAGCTGGTGGCTGTGGAAACGGCCGGGCTGCCATTCATATCCGAATTCCCCGCGAAAGGAGGACAGGGAGAAGAAGCCGGTGCGGCGTTGAAAGTCTCCACCCAGTAGGGCTACAGAGCGCGCCTGCCAGGCTTTTTCCGCCCGGAACAATCCGAAAGGGACGACGAAATTGGGAATACTCAGTTTCGCTTCCAGCGAGAGGTTGAAATTCCGGATGAAGGAAACGTCCCGTTCCAACTGGGTCTCGATACCACTGGAAAAGCTCAGTTGAAAACGCTCTGCGCCACCGAGGAAGTTGCGATGGGTGTAATTGAGGTTCAGGGCGGACCCCAGAAAGTTGCTGGAGCTCGACAGCGTGCTGGCCTCCAGCTCGGCGGAAAAGTCCTGCGTCAGGGCCGGGGTAAGAAAGAACTCGCGATCCAGGAACAGGCTGTCTTCTGCTTCCCGCAGGCGATACTTCAGGTTCACAAACTTATAAGGGCCCAGGCCGAGCAGGCGGTTGACGGACCGCTGCTGCAGGCTGTTCCTGAACAGGCTTCCTTCATCCTGAAGAATATTGCGCCGCAGTACTTTCCGGCGAACAAAATCTTCTGACTGTATAAAGCGGAAAGAGCCGGCCTGCAGGGTATCGAATTGGCGCTGCCCGTCTATCTCATCGAGCAGATAGGTGGCGTGCACCGTGGTATTGCCGATGTAATGGGGGTAGAGCAGGTGCTCCTGCTCCTCTGTGGCTATTCTTGGGAAGAGCGCCACCTGATGCTGGCCCAGGGTGGTGTCCAGGTGGTAGTAAAAAATGTCGGGGCTCAGGCCGAAGAACCCATTGCCAAGGCCGGCCTGCGCCAGGCGTTGCCTTTCTTCTTTCAGCAGGCTGAGCTGATAGGCCAGGCCGGGTTGCAGGCGGCTCTCCTCCTTCTGTTCCCGCAGGAAGGCGTGCAAAGGGCTGCTGTCTGCCGGCCAGTCAACCTGCTGGATGAAGTACCGCGCTCCGGTATGGACGGAAAAGCGGACGATAGCCCGCCGGGGGCGGGCGAGCGTATCATAGGACACACTAGCCTGCAGGTAGCCATTGTCTTTCAGGTACTTTTCCATCAACAGGCTGCTGCGTTCCGCCAGTTGCGGCTGGTAGAGCACCGGAGGTTCTCCCAGTTTTTCCTTCAGCCATTTTCCGACGCCTTTTTCTTTGTTGGCGAAAATATTATAAATGGTGAGCTTGAAGGGAATGCCCAGCAGGCGGCTGTTGGGTTCGGGCTCCGCCAGAGGAAGCAACTCGCCTTTCACCCCCCGGGGGGGCTGCCCCTGGTATTTTACCCTGGCCTCTTTGTACCACACTTCCCCTTCAGACAGGCGCCGGGTAGGCTGGCAGGAGAGCAGCAGCAGGCTGAGGGCGAAGAATAAAAGGGAAGCGTATGGCGGTCTCATTTTTCCTGGTTTCGCTTTAATTTTTTAGCGCCACCAAATGACTTCTTATACATTATACCAATGCCCGTGCGGGTGGCATTGGCCTGGTTGAGCAGGTCGTAATCGGGCCGGCGAAAAACGCGCAGCCGGTAGCGGCCGTCTTCCGTGAGCTTGTACTCCAGCACAAAATCGCCGGTGACGATGGCGTTCTCTCTTTCCGTCGTCTCGTCCGACACATCGACATTGCCCCCGATCTTGACCGAAAGGCGGTCATTGAACAATTGCTTGGACAGGCCCACATCCAGCTCGGTGACGGTGGTTTGGCCCTGGCTCTTATAGGATTCCAGCCCGATATTCAGGTCTATGCCTTCCACATACTTGTCCGCCAGGCGGTTGAGCTGCCCGCTGATGAAGCTGCTCACACTGGAGAGGGCAAAGCTCTCGCCGGCACTGGCCAGGCTGGTGTTGCCGCCGGATTCGAGCAGGAAGGAGTTGAACAGCAACAGGCCCAGCACCTGTTTGTTGAGCTCGGAATTGCTCTCTCTGATCTGAGCCAGTTTTTGAGTGACGGCATCGGTGAGGGGGCCGCTGGCCTCATCCGGCAAGCGGATGTCAAAAGTGATCTGCGGTTGGGAAAGAGTGCCATCCAGGCTTAGCAACACGTTGATGGGTTGACGGCGCCGGGCAGCGCGGGCCTCTTCGGGCTGCAGTTCAGACTGGCTCTGTATCAGTTCATAGACCGAAGTGCGGGCCGTGTAAATGGCCGTTATGTCAAAGCGGGCATTAAGGGGGTCGCCGGGCAGGTAAATGGTGCTGCCTTCCCGGATGTCGAAGGAGCGTTTCACCAGCCCCTCGTAGTTGAAGAAGTAACTACCGCTGGAAATGAAGATCTCGCCGGTAGTGGTGAGTTCCCCCGACTCATCTATTTCCACCGAGAGGTTAGACCGGCCCCGCGCCGTCAGCTTGTCTCCGGTGGCGGGGTCTATAATGGCGATCAACTGGGCATCCGGAGTGAGAGTGAGCTGCAGGTCGAGGCTGTAGCCCGTTGCGCCGGCCTGATAGCTGCGGCTCACTTCCAGGCTGGTGTCTGCCCGGTAGGCAGCTGGCCTGCCGTAGACGATGAAGTCTTCCCGGACGATGGCCTTCTCCTCGGAAAGGGGCAGGGCAGTAAGGCTTGTGCCGGGTAAGGTCCGGGTGGTTACACGGATACTGGGAGATTCAAGCGGGCCCGTGATACTGGCGTCGGCACTCAGCAGGACCTTGCCGTAGAAAAGTTCATTGTCCTGCGGCCCGGTATCGAGCACCTGGAAAGAGGGGGCCTTGAAGTTCAGGGCCAGCTCTATATTGTGGAAGTGCTGATGGGTGATGCGCCCGCTGAGCGTAGCCCTCTGGCCATTAGGGTCTATAAGTTCCATCTTGCCGACTTCGATGGCCCCTTTGCGGAAGTTTATGGTGTGGCTGGGAAGCAGGTAGCGGGATTGCAGGTAATCGACGAAGCTGGAGGCGCTGTCCACGCTAAGGCTGCCCAGCACCTGGGGCGCATCTGCCGTACCTCCTATTTCGAGGCTGGCGCTCAGGGTGCCGCGGCTATCGCGGATCACGCCCCCGGCGAAGATATCGGCAAGCGCCAGCTGTAATTTTTCCGCCCGGACATCGAAGCCCAGCTGGCCGTCGTTCAGGCCATAGCGGCCACTAAGCATCATCTGGTTGTTCTCGCCGGCCAGTCTGGCCTCCAGCTCGATCTCGTTTTGTTCGGGGATGGGGCTGGCCAGCAGCGCCAGGTCACCCACGAGGTTGCTGTCGAGCATCAGGCCGCGCACCTCCAGGTCGGCATCGTAGCGGAAGCTGGTATCCGGCATGCTGAGCAATACTTTTCCGTACAGGCCGCCGCTGAGGAATTGCTCATCAAAACCGACCAGGCGGGAGATCTCGACGAGCCGGAATTGCCGGAATCCCACTTCCAGGGGGGCAAACCTGCCGCCGCCGCCGTTGGGCTGGCTTTGCAGGTAAATTTCCTGCTGCTTCCTGCTCAGCCTGAAGTTTTGAACATTGATGTAATTGCGCGCGAGGCGGATCAGGTTGTCCGGGGGGATGGCCCAGTCGTTGCCATTGAGCACGAAAGGGCTATTGAACCGGACTTGGTAGAGGCTGTCCGGCGCAGACATCAGGCCGCTCAGTGCCAGGGGGTGGCGGACGGTGTCGTCCCGGATGTCTATGTCGAAAGTGAGCGTATCCTGGAACAGGCGTACTTCCGCTTTTCCGCCCGGTAGAATTTCCTGGGTTTCACTGCTCAGCCCCCGAAAAGAAAGGCGGTTGTTCAGGTGTTCCGGCTGGCCGTCGATGGCTATGTCGATGCGGTCAAATAACAGGCCGGAATATTGAAGGGCCGGAACCTGTGCATCGAGCTTCAGCGTCTTTTCCTCGCTTTTGAAAAAACCGGAGAGGGAAGCCGTATCCAGTTTTTGCAGGGCGGGAAGCAGTATGCGGGTGAGCCGGGTAGGGCGTGACAGGCTGGCCTCCACCCGGAAGTCCTGGCTGGCGAAACGCGGTGCTACCAGAATGGTGTCGGCCTCATTTTGCGGCTGGAGCAGCTGCTTGGCCGGGAAGAAGCCATCGATGAATTCCACCACCAGGCCGGAGAGCTCGCTTACCTGATAATCGCCTTCCAGCCGCGCTTTGAGGATGTCGGACTGCAGCTCCAGTACTTTTTCCGAGGGGCTGAGGCGGCGGGCATCCAGGGTAATGCTGTCGGTGTAATACCGGTTGGTTTTATCCGAGACGGAGAGCCGGCGCAGTGCCGCCTGCCCGGAGAGGTTGTCGATGTGGTTGCCCCGCAGCTTGGCCTCTATGCGGCTGCTGATGCGCAGGGTGCTGGGGTAGAGGTTGAGGTAAGCCAGCTCTGCGGTATCCAGCACGGCGGTGAAGCGGTATTCGGGAAGGGTGTCGTTGAGGTTGACCAGGCCGTCGAAGGAGAAACAAAGGTGCTCATCGTCGATGTTTACCTGGCCGTTGAACTGGCGGCGCTGAAAATCCCCGCTGGCCTGTATGTCCCGGTAGTTATAATTTCTGAACACAATAGATTGTACGGTGGCCGATAACTGAGCGGAGAGGCTGTCGATGGACAGGCCGCTGCCGCTGCCTTCCAGGCTGAGGGTGGCGGGCCCGTAGGTGGCTGTGTCGCCGAGTATGGCGCCCATGCCCAGTTCTCTCACCTGGACTTTCCCGGAGTAGGAGGCATTGCTGTAGGCTTTATTAAACTTAAGGGCCACATTCTGCTCCAGGCTTCCTTCTTCGGTATGGAGTGTGCCACCCAGCCTGAAATCATAGATGGTGCCGGTAAACTGGCCCTGATACTGCATCTTTCCCAGCGCTGCCAACTGGCGGGAAGGGGGGGCTTCCATAAAACCGGCGAGGTCTTCCGCCTGGCTGGCCAGTTCCTCGATGTCGAGTTCGAAGCGAGTGGTTTCTACTTCCGGAAGGCCGTAGGCGCGCGCCTGCCCCCGGAATGCAGTGTAGGTTTCTGTTTGTATCTCCAGTTTGTTTGCGATAAGGCTGTCCAATTTGCCGCTTATCTGCCCTTTGGCATCTATCGCTCCGAACTGCCTGAGGCCGGCGGGGAGCGCCAGGCCTTCCGTAGCGGCCATCAGTTCGGTATAGGAGCTCGCCAGCTGTTGGAGCTGCAGCTGGAATGTAAGCCTTTCGGTTTCAGGCAGCCCCCGCATTTTGCCGCTGAGGCGAACTGTGGCGGCTTTGCCCAGCGAGGCCTCCAGAAGATGGACATTGATATCATTCACTTTTCCGCTCACATGCCCGCGGAGGGCTATTTTTTCCGGATAACCGGTTTTGATGTAGGGCAGCTGCCCCGACCAGTAGGTGATGTCCGGTATGGCCAGGCTGGCCGGCGCGAGCTTCACTTCCACATCGACCTTGCGGATGAAATCTCCCAGGGCATCAAAGCCGGGGTATCGCAAAGTGGCCTCGGAGGGAGGGAGGTGGCTATTGGGGGTTCGAAATTCGAACTGGCTGGCTTCCATGCCTTCCGGGCTCATGCTGAGCCTGGCGGCCATACTTTCGATCTCGAAGCCGTTCAGTTCTTTCAGCGCGATGTGATGAACGGCCGTCCGCATCTCTTCTTTCGTCCAGGAGAAATCGCTCATTTCCAGGGCGAGGTCTTCCAGATGTATGTGGCTGGGGTCAAAATAGCCGCTGGGGCCGGGAGGCTGGCTGAAATCGTCGAAGGAAAAAGCGTTGTTGGCCAGAAGGATATCATCGGCCTGTAGTGTCCAGCCCGGGAAGGGAAAGGCCATGGGGGTACTTTCTTCGGCGGGAGCTTCACCTTCCGAAGGCGGCGCCCAACTGCTGTACGTACAGAGGCTGTTGCGCAAGTCCAGGGAGCGGATGGCCAGGGCCTGTTCCTTCAGCCCCAGTTTTTTGATCTTTCCGGTGAAATCGCCCACCCGCAGGTAGAGTTCGGTTTGGGCCAGGGAATCGGCCAGGCTGAAACGGGTGCGCCGGACGTCTATCCGGTTTATGTCAAATTCCCAATCGGATTCCGATTGTGTGGTGTCGGGCTCGGCGCTGCTGAACTCATCGATGATGAACTGAAAGTTGAAAGTGCTGTCTGTTCCCCGGCGGAGGTTGGCGTAAGTATCTTCCATGGCAATATTTTTCACCGTCAGGCGCTGCCGGAGTGGCGCGAAGAGGCTGAGGCGGGCTTCGAGCCGGCCGGCGTAGAGCAGCGTGTCTCCTTTAAGATCCTCCACATAGAGCCCCTTGATAAGTACCCGGTTGAAGAACTGCAGTTCGATCTTATCGATACGGAAAAGCGTTTCCAGGCGTTTGGAAAGCGTTTGAGTGGCCTTATTGGCCAGGTAAGACTGAAAAGCCGGTTGTTGGAGGGCAATCCACAGGGCAGTGAGCAACAGGAGAATGGCCAATAAGGCAATGCCTATTACTTTTGAAAACTTCCGAATTGCTTTTCTGTATTTCAATGCCGGGATGATCGGGTTAATGGTTTACAGCCTTTCAAGATAAGCGGGAAAATCAATGTGCCCCAATGATAAAAAAGCACGGCCCGCCTGGCTGCTAATAGAACGAAAAGAGGGAAGGGAAGTTCGGCGCTCCCGCTTATTGCGCAGCCCCTGCATCATCCTGTTATTTACTGCCGTTGAAATGCTGGCGCACTTCCTTCGGTACGATATTGCCCAGGGTGGCCTCCATCTCCGGCGTATTTTCGATAAAGGACCACTCTTTACTGCCCCTGGGGGCGATGGCGAACATGGCCTTCTCCGCCAGGATGTCGAAGCTGTTCTCCTCCGGGTTGAAACTTACATTCTCCTCGCCGTAGATGTTGTGGAAGCTGCTTTGCAGGCTCTGTACCATTTCCGGCTCCTTATAGGCCTGCGAAGTGAACTGTATGCTCATCTTGGCGCTGTAGTCCACCAGGGCGAACTGCTCATCTTCATGCGTAAAAGGCTCGGAGATCTTCCTGGCCTCAAAATCGCTCATGCTGAATTTCATGCCGTTGCCTTCCATGTCCCGGAACATCTGTATCATGTCCTCCTTCTTCACCAGCTCGAACAGTTTCGGGTACAGCAGATCCGCAACCTTCTCCCAGTCTTCTGATTTGGTGGCTTCAAAATATTCTTCCAGCCGGCTGTCTATGCCGTTCTGGCACTGCCCCAACTGGGGGGCAAAGGCTCCCAATAGAAAAATTACTAAAAAAGTAAGTTTATACATGTAGTATTGTTTTTTTACATCCAGACGTCCAGACGTCCAGACGTCCAGACGTCCATCAAATCGTCTTCAAATACTCCACCACCGCCTTGCGCTCCTCCGTCCTTAATTTATCGCCAAAATAGTGGCCTTTATTGCTGTATCCCGGTAAAGTGGCGTCAAAGATCCAGTCTCCTTTTTCTCCATCTTCGGGTATGGTATAATTCCAGCCCAGCTTTTCGTGGCCGTAATCGTCACTGCGGCCGCTGCGTTTCCATTTGTCGGGGCGTTGCGTGCTGTTCAGGAGGTCGTCCACGGTGGGTACCGAGCCATTGTGCAGGTAGGGGGCAGTAGCCCAGATGCCGTCCAGGGGCGGGGCG